>NZ_CP007026.1:308032-616064 GCF_000812185.1 Candidatus Nitrosopelagicus brevis
GCAGAGGCTGCAAAGAAACGTGCTAACCTATATTCAAAATATTTGCCACTTGTAGCACAATTTTGTACAGAATTGTCTGGAAAAAAGAAAGAGCCAAATTATGAAAAAATGATTAAAGAAGAAACTGCAATAAACAATACAGATGAAAATAAAGAGGTAGAAAAGAATGGCTAAAAAAGTAACAAAAAAAGTAACAAAAAAAGAAACAAAAAAAGAAAAAATTGATAAATCAAAAAAACTTATCCAAGCTCTCAAAAACCATGGTGCTCAAATATATGAGGATCTTGAAAATGGTGAATTTCCAAAGTTTTCAATTCCGAATCGTTCCATTAGTAATATCATCTATGATAAAAAACTAAGACAATACGTACTTGGAACTAACGCTTCTCTAAGAAGTGCAAGAAATAGTTCTCAATTACGTTCATTTACTCAATTGCTATGGCTTGCATTTTTTGCAAATAAATTAACACATGAGAAAAAATCATCTACTCTTCGAGATGTTTATTATTCATCTCAAGCATTTGCAGTAGATTTTGAAGACCAACAAGAATCTGATAATATTATAGTTGATCTAGAAGCCGTCTTATCTCAACCTCGTGAAGATTTCTTTGTATTTCCTGAAGAGCGAAGTAGTATTTTTGGTGACTTGACAATTGAATATACAATTCCAGGTTATGAAGGAAAAACACAAAATCTTTCTAGTCATCCTGACGGATATGCAATTGGTCCTAGTATGACTTCTGCTCAATTAACTGATACCAGTGCAGAAATGGTAATTGCAATAGAGAAAGGTGGTTTGTTTACTAGGTTTGTAGAGGAACAAGTTGATAAAAAATTCAAATCTATTATCATTAATACTGGCGGTCAAGCTCCTCGTTCCACTCGAACATTGCTAAAGCGTTTACATGATGAATTGGGATTACCTGTTGTCATACTGACAGACGGTGATGTGTATGGAGAACATATTGCAATGGTAATAAAATCTGGTTCTGCAAATGCAGCTCATCTAAGAGAATTAACAGTACCTGATGCAAAATGGATGGGTGTCTGGGCCACAGACATTGATAAATTCAAACTACCTACAATTCCAATGACTGAATCTGATATCAAGCGTTGTTATGATTTACTAAAAGATCCTAGATACGAAGAAGGATTGTGGAAACGAGAACTAGAAGTATTCATAAAAATTAAGAGAAAAGCAGAACTGGAAGCATTTTCAAAATATGGTTTGACAAATATTACTGAAAAATATTTACCTAAAAAATTAGAAGAATCAAAGAGCTTCTGATGTTCTAATTCTTAATGTTAAGACACCATTTCTATACTTGAAATCACCAATTTCCATTTCTTTTGGTCCTTCAATTTGAACTTCCTTTGAAAATCCTTGTGAACCTCTAATGTATAAAATTCCATCAATTAATCTGACAGCAATTTTATCTTCTGGTCCTGGAACTTCTGCAACGAAAACTGTTTCATTGTCTCCTTTGATTAAATCGTATACCCAATTCTTTGATTCCTGTTCTCTTGCAGTAAATTTTGGTTTTTGAGTAACAACCATTTTCTTAATGACTCTGGTCCAATAAACTATAGTCACTAAGGCAATTCCAATTAATATGAAACTAACAAATCCATTATCTGCTCGTAATGACATTGCATATACTAATCCAAAGAAAATCAATAAAATTATAGGTACAACATAATTTAGTGATTTTTCGGTTGGTTGTGTAGCGTTTGCATATTTACTCAATACACACAAAATTAGTTTTACCAAATATAAAGCATCTTTGATTTTTATAGGTATAATCCCATCTCAAACCATTGACTGAAAGCTCTTCAAAAAAAATTACAACAAAGGATATTGTTGCCAAAGGCTCCTTAATTGCAATAATAATCTCTGTACCTACTTTGGTAGTATTTTTTGGTATATGGACAATAACTGATGATCTTATCTTTGGAGGCGTTGGAGGATTGATAACTAATTTTATTGCCTTAGGTATTGCATTTAAAATAGTAAGCAAGAAATTTGTTAAAAAACCAAAAGATAACTTTGAATTATAATTTGTAAAATGAATCTCTCTCAAATAATCAAAACTCTTGTTTCTGAAATTAAATTAACAGAAGTCCAGGCGAAAATTTTCCTACATGTTGTAATTAATGGTAAAATGAATACTTCTAAAATTTCTAATGATCTGAAAATTTCTTTAGATGATGCAACTCAAAATTCAAAAAAATTAGTAGAGTTGGGTGGCTTTATTGATATGCCTAATGATGAGTTTGAGGCAATGCATCCTAGATTTACAGCAGTCAATATGTATCGAAAAATGTGTGAAAGAGAACAAAAAGAGTTCAAGAAAAATCTTAACGTTGACAATATTGGAGTTGCGTTAGAAGTATCTTACGATGATGCAAGGACTAAATATAACAAATAAAATGAAAAAATATGACTGAATCTGATGCACCTTCTGGCAAGCCTCAAAGCTATACTAGAAAAACTCTAGGTGACTCTGATGACAAACCAAAAGCTCCTGAAATTTACAAATGTTGTAGTAATCCTCAGATAACATATCTTGCTCCTGTAAACATCAACATTGATGAACGAACTATTGGTTCAGTTGATGTCTGGAGATGTGCTGCATGCATGAAAGAATTTTGTGAAGAAAAAACATTAGGAATTGATTCTATTTCTGATATTGTTGGAATGCCACGAATTGAAGATGACGAAAAATGGGCAGTTATTGTAAGTAAATTGCAAAAAGGAAAAGACAAATGGAAATTAGTTAAATTAAAAGAAACTGGAATGATAAAATTTGAAACTGCTGATGAAAAACTTATTGATTTAAAAATCCAGGATTATAAAATCGTGGATGATTTTCATTCAAGCTTTCTTGTCTTGGATCATATACATCATGCAGTTGAAATTTAATCTTGAAACTAACTGTTAACATTCAAGAGATTACCGGCACTCAAATGGCTGCAAAAATAGTTGGTAATTTTGTAGTTGATGAATATTCATTTCCTTTTACAGGAATTGCTTTTGGAAGAATAGGTGGTCAGAATATAGGCGTAAAACTTACTGATGATGTTGAAAAAAATATCAAAGATTTAGGTTATGATCTTGATGTTGTAATTGACACTCTACAAAAAAATCTTATCCAAGGTGATCTTACTTTACCTGAAGGATTACAAAAAGAATCATTCGCTGATGATTAAAATTCTGCTTCTTCTAATGCCTTTTCACAAGAACATGATTTTGAAACAGGAATTTTATCAATTAATTCTGTAAGGAGTTTCTTAGTTAATTCAACATTTTTTGATAATGTTTCAATAACCTCTTTTGCTGTGACTGGTTTTTCTGCCCATACGTCATAATCTGTAACTGTTGAAATTGATGCATAGCAAATTTGTGCCTCTCTTGCTAATTGACACTCTGGCACTAGTGTCATACCAATTATCTCTGCACCCGTACTTTTGTAAAATTTTGATTCTGCTTTAGTTGAAAATCTAGGTCCTTCAATGCAGACATATGTTGCTTCTTTATGAATTTTTAATTCTTGTTTGTCTGTTACATCTAAAATTGCTTTTTGTAATTCTGGGCAAAATGGATCTGCAACTGAAATGTGTATGACTCGTCCATCTTCAGAAAATGAACCTTTACGTGATTTTGTAAAATCTAAAAATTGTGTTGGTAATGCAAAGTCTCGTGGTGCAAATTCTTCTTTTAAACTTCCAACTGCTGATGGAGCAATTATTCTTTTTACTCCTAATTCTTTGAATGCCCAAATGTTTGCTCTGTAATTTATCATATGTGGTGGAATTGTATGTTTTTTTCCATGTCTTGGTAAAAATGCAATTTTTCTTCCGTTGAATTCGCCAATTGTTATGGTATCAGAAGGTTTTCCGTACGGTGTATCTATAGCAATTTCTTTTGGTTCTTTTAATAACCCTGAATCATAAATTCCTGTACCGCCAAAAATTCCAATTTCTGCAGTTTCTTCCATTAGTATTCCACCAATGATTCTGATCTGTAATCTTTAATCTTTTCTCGACCGTTTAATTCAAGTAATTCTATAATGAATGCGAATCCCACTATGGTTCCATTAATTTTTTCAATTAATTTTGCTGCAGCTTTTGCTGTACCTCCAGTTGCTAACAAATCATCACAAATCAAAACACGTTGTCCTTCTTGAATGACGTCTTTCTGAACTTCTAATGTTGCCTTACCATATTCTAGAGTATATGATGTCTTAACAACTTTGCCAGGCAATTTTCCTGCCTTTCGTACAAGAATCATTCCTTTGTTGTATTTCAGTGCTAATGCACATGCTATGATGAATCCTCTAGATTCAATTCCAGCAAAAACATCCACGTCGTTAGGATGGAATTTCTTTGAAAATTCTTCTATCATAAATGATAGTGCTGATGGATCACCTAAGATTGGTGAGAAATCTCTAAACAAAATTCCTTTTTTAGGGAAATTTGGATAATCTGCAATCTTATCTTTTAGATTCATAAGTTTAGACGAAAAATTGAGAAATAAAAACCGTTAGTTGATCAACTAATCGTGAATTTTGTAGATGTGTTTGATGCACCGTCATCTGCAGTCATCTCATATTCTCCACTTTCTAAATCTGCTGGAATCTGCCACATTGTAAGATATTCCCCATTACTCTTAGCAGTAATATTTAATTCATCAATTTTAATCCCTTCTGAATCAAATATTTTGATTGTTACCGTTGCTGATAATCTCGCACCTGAACCTGATATATTCAATAATTCATTTGTATTATAATTACTCTTATCTGTGAATATTTGTAATTCGTTGTTTTCTCCAGAAACTGAAAATTCCACATCTTTAAAATTTCCACCACTTTTTGCATTAACATTCCACTTTCCTACCGTTGCATCTAATGGGATTCTAAAATTATCTACTTTGAATACTCCAAATCTATCAGAAAATGTTTCAATTTTCTTTATAATCTTTCCATTAGAATCACTAATTGTGATATCTAATAGCACATTGATTGCACCTGTACTTCCAAGAATTAAAATCTGTTCTCCTTGCTTGTAATCATCTCTAGTTGTTTGAATTGAAATTGCGCCAGAACCTGTTGTCAATCCAATTGTAAACACTGCTGAACCAGAACTTTCACCTCTCTTTGCATTCAAAGTGAACGATCCATTTGGCAAATCATTTGATTTAATTTTATATACCTCTTTACCATCTGGTCCCAGATTCAATGTATCTGAAAGTTTTTCTCTATCTGCAGAGTCAATCAAAATAATTGCAACTTGTGAGTTAACTGGACCCTGAATTTCAACGTTAATCATTTCATCACTTGCAAAATTTAATTTTGTTGGTCTCACAATTAATATTGGTTCAGGTTCCTGCCCCACGCCAAAAGTTGTAATTCCAGATTCATTTCCTTGAAATGCTGATAAAATGTAAGTTCCTTCGACTGAACCTCTTGGTATTTCTACATTGAAGTTGACTAATCCTGATTCTCCAACTGAAACAGTTCTAGAGAATATCTCTGTATTAATGGCGTCTTCAATAATTATTGACATCTCTTGATTTGGGATTGCAGTGCCCTCAAATGTAATAGACTCGCCTGCTTCAATACTTGTTTCTGTACCTGAAATATTGATTAATTTTGCACTTATCACTTCCACATTTCTTAATGCCTTGCCTTTTCCATCATCAATTTCAATGGAAATCATTCCTAAATCCAACTCTGGAGAAATCAAATTATCATACGTCCATTTACCATCAAATCTTACTTGAATTGTATCTATGGCAAGAATATTTCCGTTGTTATCTTTTGATGTAATAGTTAATGTTGTATTTGGCGTTGCCATTCCATCAAGTGTAATTACATCTCCACGCTTAGCTTCTTGTGGTGTGTTTCCAAGTGACAATTTTATCACATCTGCAATCTCTCTATTTTCTAATTGTGGAATTCTTATACTGAGCGTTTTTTCATTTCCTCCTGAATCTCGTAAAACAAATTCAGTTCTTTCATCATTAAGAATGGCTGGTAATTTAGACGTAAACAGTATCTTTCCGTCTGAATCAACTTTCACTGATTCTTTTAGTTCATTTGCAATGTAGAAATCAAGTGATTGGTTTGGAACAAAGTCTTCTCCAACTACTCTAAAATAAGAATTTGATGCAGGTTTTTCTGGAATAAATCTGAAGTTTGAACTCTCTTTTATTGTAACAATTTTAGGCTGATTTAATTCTGGTTTATTTTCTGATATTTCTGATTTTGTTACAGTTGTACTTGCTGAACTAATTATTTCTCCCTTTGAATCTAATGCTTTCCAATTTATCACTGGATTATTTTCTATAGTCTTAATTCCAAATTTTACAGATTGACCTGGGTCTATTTCCGTTTGTGATGTAAACACAATTACTCCTTGTGGCGTATTTTTACCCATCCATCCATTTTCAGTTTTAAAAGACTTGAATTCATTTTCTCCACTCAACCAGATTCTTACCGTATCTATACTCGCAGTATTTCCTCTATTGTTTTTTAATTCAAGTATAGTTGAATCCTCAAAACCTGTACTTACACCGATGACTTTATCAGCAAAACTAGTATCAAAACTTGATACAAAAATGACTGATGAAATTAATAATAATGAAAAAACTAAAACTGAATGTGAGCCCATCATAGAAATGTTCTATTATCTACAATTAAATCTTAATGAGAATTAATTCGTGAAATATCTAATTCTATGCAACCTGAGTAGCTTTCAATTCATATGGATTTTCTGACCACCATTTTGTGTATAGCTGGTCAATTTCTTTCATATCTGAATTATTTAGATATCCTCCATTTGACATATCTGAAAATGTTTGAATTTCTTCTTCACTGATTACCGTTGGAAAAACTGAAGAAATCCCTTCTTTTGATAAGATGAATTTAATAGCCAATTCTTTAATGCTTAATCCATTTCTGTCAGCGATTG
Source organism: Candidatus Nitrosopelagicus brevis (assembly GCF_000812185.1). Taxonomy (NCBI): domain Archaea; kingdom Thermoproteati; phylum Nitrososphaerota; genus Candidatus Nitrosopelagicus; species Candidatus Nitrosopelagicus brevis. The sequence goes on from NZ_CP007026.1 coordinate 315,005, forward strand.
GTTTTAACTCTTCAACTTTTTTCAATGAAGCTTTTATCCATTCACCTTTTCTTACTGAACGATGATCTTTTTCATCGATTTTTGTATCTGCATTTACTTTACCTGTCAAAATTCCTGATGCGTCAGGAACTCTAACTAGAATTCCTACGTTATTTTCTATACCTGAGTTTAACAATTCATTTCCTGGTGTTTGTTCTAAAATATTAAAAACAGTTTGAACTGCAGTCACATTTTTTCTTTTCATGGATTCTAATCCCTCTTCTGTCCATCCTATTGCTGGCCCTAAAGCAATTTGATACGTTTTAATTTTTTCCTCTTCAATCAAACTATCTAATGTATTGAAAATAGAATCATCTTTAATATGATGCATTTTTGGATTATGCAAACCATACATGTCGACATAATCTGTCTTCAATCTATCCAAACTATTGGTTAATGCTTTTCGGGTGAATTTCTCATCAAATTGTTGTGGTAATTCTGTATGTCCAACTTGTTTAACTTGCTCAAAATCATAACCATATTTAGTTGAAATTATAACTTCATTTCTCATGTCTTTGAAAGCTTCTCCAATCAATCGTTCACTTTTGCCCTTTCCATACATGTCCCCAGTTTCAAAGAAGTTTATTCCACAATCATAAGCTTTTTTCAACATTCTTTTAGCTTCGTCTTCATCAATTTCTTTTCCCCACCAGTTTAATGCAATAGTCCATGCTCCAAAACCAATTTCGGAAACCTTAATTCCACTTTTTCCTAATTTTTTATATTTCATTTAACTATCTCCTTGAACTCTTCTAGTTTTTTCTCAATCTCATTATCTTCCAAAGCTGATTCTCTTCTTCTACGTCTAACCATCCATTCTGTATCTTGAAAATTTGAATTTAATTCTATCCAAGATTTACATCCTGAAAACTCTGATTTTAGTGGTAAATCAAACTCTGGAACTTTCATTATTTTTAAGAATACTGCTTTCATTGGTTTTTCAGGCTTCCAATTTCTTCTTTCTTGAATGTATGAATCACTCCAAATATGAAATGATGATAATTGATTGATTATTTCATTGGATTCAATATCCTTTTCAAATAAAATTTCTGCATATGAAGAAATTTTATTAAATCCTGCTTTTGGTTTTTTGTCTAAAACTTCATTTAGGAAATCATGGAATTCTGGTTTAACATGTTTTGTTTCTTGGTGTTCCCATGTCGGAAACAAAAAAAATTTTTTAGATTCAATATTAAATCCTGATGCAGTTTCTAAAATACCACCTTTTCTTAAAATCACGGTTTGTTTTCCTTGTTCTAGAGCTTTTACTACCGTAGCCCACTCTTTTAGTCCTTCCATTATCCAAGACTCGTAATTATAGGGACTATATCTTTTTTCACACAGACTATCATCGGTGTATCTTCTTTGACATATGCTGAAACTTTGGTACCTCTAAGTTCCATAATCATATCTTGAAATACATTTAGATCATCTGATTCGAATGCTAACATGAAATCTTGGTCGTGAATACCAAAGGAGTATGTTGTGTTTAGTTCTACTTGTGGATATTTTTGACTAACTTTGATATGCTCATCCATCATTGCTTTGCGTTGTTCAAGAGGTAAGAGATACCATTCTCTTGTTTTGATAAAAGGGTAAACAACTGTGTATTTTTTTGCCTCTAATCCTCCAACAAATGAATGGATTCTGTCTTTTTGTGCATATATTGATGGTCGTGTTGATGAAAAATAAACTATGGATGGCATGATATATTTCCCAACTACTGTCAAGTATATTTTTGAAATTGTTTCTTGAATATCTTCAATTGATTCAGACATGAACCAAATTAAAAAATCTGCATCATTTCTTAATCCTAGTGTTGAATATGTTCTAGATTGTACTGGAGCATTTTCTAAAATATTTTCTAACTCTTTTGCTGATTCCTCTTTTGCCAAATCCGCCATCCATCTCCATTTTGGATCTATTTTAAAAAATGAGAAATTGAAATAGTATCTTTTATTTTCTTCAGACATGATCATTCATTTGTTGTCTAATATTTAAAATAATTTTAATTTCTTACTGCTTTGCTTCTTCAAGAACCCAATCATAACCACGTTTTTCAAGTTCTTGTGCAAGACTTGCATCTCCGCTTTTCAAAATTTTACCATCCGCAAAAACATGAACATGATCTAACTTGTCTAAGAAATTAAGAATTCGTGCATAATGTGTAATTACAATTGTTGTTGAATCTTTATCTGATACCTGACTAATTGCTTTTGCAACTGATTGTACTGCATCAATATCTAATCCTGAATCTGGTTCATCTAAAATAGAAATTTTTGGTTTTAGTACTGCCATTTGTAATACTTCTGCACGTTTCTTCTCTCCTCCAGAAAACCCTTCATTCAAATATCTTGAAAGAAAGTCTTCTCTTAATCCAACGGAATTGATATTTTCTTTTAGATAATTTTGAAATTCTCTTACAGTGATGAACACTTCACGTTCTTCACCTTTCATTGCTTTACTAAGTGCATTGTAAGATGTTCTAAGAAAATGTGAAAAACCTACTCCCGAAACTTCTGTTGGATATTGAAATCCCAAAAACAATCCTTTTTTTGCTCTCTCATCCGCTGTTAATTCTAAAATACTCTCTCCATCAAGTAGTATGTCTCCTTGAGTTACTTCGTACTTTGGATGTGCTAATAGTGTATATGATAATGTACTTTTTCCAGAACCATTAGGTCCCATAATTGCATGAACCTCACCTGGGCCAGTTTTCAAATTCACACCTTTGAGAATTTCTTTACCTTCTCTTGTTACATGTAAATCCTTTATCTCAAGTTCTGCCATGGATTTATCCTCTGATCTTCGTATATAATCTCGACGAATTTTAGCTAATCCTAATCTAAAATAAAGAAGAAAGGGGGGGATTATTTTTTGGCTAAAATAGGTCTTAATGTCAAAGTCATCTTATGTGTTGAAAGAATCTCCTTGACTCTATTTCTGATTGTGACTTCTGTGATGCCAGAAACTGTTGATACATCTCTTTGTAGAACATTTTGCCCTAACAAAACTGATGATACATACAGATAAGCTGAGGCTATTCCATTTGGAGCCTTTCCATCTGTAATGTTTTTGGTTTCTGTTTTTGCGGCAATTTCTAAAGCAAGTCGCTCAACTCTTACATCTGTTTTAGTTAGATTTGCGATCTTTGAGATATATTTGTCCATGGTAACTACTGGGGTTACAACATTTCCTATCTCTAAAACAAGATTTCTGTAGTATTTTGCAGCTAACTTTGTTTTTGCCTTTACATCTTTTGGTGCACAAACATTTTTGCAAATCTCATCTAATGATCTAACAATTCCGCATTGTTTGCATGCCATATACACTACTGCTATGGTAATGCTTACGACTGATTTGCCCTTGACCTCGATGTTTTTTCCATCTAGGCTACGATAAATCATGGATGCTGTTTCTACCACATTTTTTGGAAGACTACAACTAACACAGGTTTCAGAAATCTTTCCTAAAACATTAGTTAATCTTCTTTCACGTGGAGATGTTACGCGAACTCTTTGTTGCCATTTTCTTAGATTTTGCATTTGATTGGAAACTGTGCTTGGAATTTTTTTGCCACTAAAATCTGTGGATGAAATTGAGATGTCTGTAGCAATTCCCATATCATGTTGTGCAAGTGTTGTTTGTCCAGATGCTCTTGCTAATCTCATTTTATCTTCGAGATTTGATGTTTTTGTTTCTGGACCCATATCAGCCATTTGTTCATCAACGACAATGCCGCATCCGGAACAAATTCTCTCACCATTGTGAATGTCATCTATTACTGGAGATTTACATTCAGTACAGCAAGATTGTATTTCTATTGTACTCATCTATGTCTTCTCCTGCTTTTTTTCTTTGCAGGAGCTTGATCAAGCGCAAAAACTTTTTTCCCATTAATCTTTCTCAAGTTATTTGTTAATGGTATGGCTGACGCAAAGGGACTTGATACTGGTCCAATTAGCTCTGTAACTTTTGCAATTTTTTGACTATTGCTATCACAAAGAATTTGACCTTCAGGTACCTCTGAGTTGAGTCGTACAATGACTCTGCCACTATTGGCTAAGTGCATAACTTCACCTACCTCCTGCAATTACAATTCAGAAGTTTTGATAGTTTTCATTAAGTTCTGTCAACAAAACTTTAGTTCGTAGCTATTTTCGTTACTGTTTTGATTGTTTTGCCCTTTTAGATACTAATTTTTGAGAAATTTTTTCAAGCATTGTTGTCTTTTTTTCTGTTTTTGGTAGAACAATGTATCCAGATCTGACATATGGTCTTTTTGGATATCTCACTTGTTCTTCTGTTTCTTTTGGTTGTAGTCCTGCAGAGTTTGATGCATCAATTAATTCTTTTAACGATGGATCAAAAACACATTTTTCTTTTGATAATCTTCTACCTTTGTTACGTGGTAATGTCTTGTTAAAATAATCAAGCCAGATTACGACGTGTTCGTAATCTTTCATATCTCTACTTTACTAAAATTCCGCTAACTGTTCCGCTTTGACCTGGTCTTGATACAATTCTACACTTTCCGTCTTCTGTTTCAACAATTGCACCTTTTGTAATGATTCCACGTCTTTGATAATCATTGTTTGTTTGATTTTCTAAAACTTTGATAATCTTTGATCTTTTTACTTTGGAATCGGCCATAACTAAATTTACAAAGCTTGCAATCTTTAATCCAGTTTTTCTATTATTTCCTCTTGTCTTTCTTGTAATGGTTTGCTGTTCTTCTCCCATTTCTGCTTCATTTGGGTATCTGTCAGTTTCAAATTTCTGTCTAGTCTTTAATGGATGTCTAAGACCACCAGTAATCTTACTTGTTTTTAGATTCTCTACAGATTTCTTCATGGAATGTTTTTGAATTACTCTAATTTATACAAAACGCAAGATTTGTGAATTTTTACGTGTATTAATTATAATTCACTGTACTAGGGGCTGTATTTCTAGTACGTACCTTTTTGAATAATTTTTGTCTCAATGTATCATCATCTCCTTGAATACCAAAATATTTTCTAAACTTCTCTGTTGTAGTATAAATTTTGTATCTTCCAACCGTCTGATGTTCTATAAAATCAAGTTGGGTTAAATCTTTCAAATGTGAATAAACTCCTGTACCTCTAACTTCTACTAGCTGTTTACTAGAAATTGGTTGTTCATATGCAATGTAAGATAATGTTTTTTGTGTTGCTTTTGCTAACATCGGTCTAGATGCATACTTCCTTCCAATTGTTGAACTATACTCTGGTTTTAGTTGAAAAACATATGAGCCATCTGGCAAATTTGTAATCTCGATTGCTTTGAAAGATGATTTTGTCTTCTGGATAAGTTTTGTTAGTAAATTTAATGTTGTTTTTCTTGATTCTGTTCCTGATGCTCTGATAAGATCCTCTACGCTTAGAGGTCTTCCTGCTGAATATAGTGCAGATTCTATTCGTGCAGTTGCCTCATTTTCATTATCAACCTTAACCATGAATATCTCCACTTTGAAATTGACTTAAAATCATCCTTTTCATATCGTTGATCAAATTGTAAATTATTATTTGATTAGGGTGACCCTAATTTCCTCTTCTCCTTCTTCTTGCAGAATATCTATTTTTTCATCTCTTGCCAAGAATAATATCGCAAAAAAACATCTAATAGAATCTGTTGTATCCAACTCTTCTACAATCTTTTCAAGTAGAAGTGAGCCATTTGCCTGGAGCTTTCTTAACACTAAGTCTTGATACTCTCCTATAATATTCTCAAGATTATTGAAAATTTTCTTAAAATCTGGTGGTTCTATTGGTTCAAATCTTAATTTGTTACCCTTTCTTTCTCTAGGATTTGCTATTGTTCCAATTAGATTTTCAAGTAAATCCAGTAATTCATCTAAACTAACAGGATAAGTTGATTCATGTCTATACGGAAATTCCAAAATATCTATGTCTACGTCAGTTCTCTGTCGAAGAGGCTTTTTTTCCATTGCTGCTTTTTGTAATGCAAAAATACTCTCTACTTTTAATTTGTAAATTAATGAAGATGATAATGCCGCCATTCCTGCTACTCTGAGATCTTTTTTATCAGTCTTTTCAAGAATTTTTAATAACATTGATAAAATCTGAATAAGATCTATATCCCAAACATCCCTTTTTTGAATTCCTTCAGGATTAAATAATACATTTATTGGAACTTTGGAAATAAGTGATTTTGTTTCTTCCTGACTCACAAGTTCCCCACATTCTAATTGAATAATATCTATCGGCTCTATTTTCTTTTCATAATCAGTCAACTCTTATATTATAAAATAAAAAATGCCTTTTGTGAAAGCGGCACGAATAATCGAACCTGATAAACCACTTGAACTAAATCAAGTTGAAATTTCTGACCCTTCAGGAACTGAAGTATTAATCAAAGTTATCTCAACAGGCGTTTGTCACAGTGATCTTCATCTTTGGGAAGGTGGATATGACACAGGTGATGGATTCATGAAAGTTACAGATAGAGGCGTAAAATTCCCTGTCACTCCTGGTCATGAAGTTGTTGGTACTATTGAAAAAATCGGTGACTCTGTACAAGATGTAAAAATTGGCGATAATGTCTTAGTTTACCCTTGGATTGGACCAAAAAACTGTGAATGTACTTCTTGTAAAAAAGGAGATACAAATTTGTGTGAAACTCCACAATCATTAGGTGTCTTTCAAGATGGAGGATATGCTGAAAAAATTATTATTCCTGATTACAAATTTTTAGCAAATATTGGTGATGTAAATCCTGATTCAGCATCTTCACTAGCATGCTCTGGATTAACTGCTTACACTGCAATCAAAAAAGCATTAGTAAATAATCCTGAATCAATTTTAATTGTTGGTGCAGGTGGTTTAGGTTTAATGGGTGTTCAGTTAGCAAGCCATATGGCAAAATGTAAAATCATTTGTGCAGATATTGATGATGAGAAATTAAAAACTGCAAAAGAATTGGGTGCAACTGATGTAATTAACACAAAAGAAAGTGATGCATCACAAAAAATAATGTCTATTTGTAATGAAAAAGGTGTTGATAGTATAGTTGACTTTGTAAATGCACCTCCAACTGTAAAACTTGATCTGTCTGTAATTAGAAAACGTGGAAATATCATCTTAGTTGGCCTGTTTGGTGGTTCTGTAGACTTGCCTTTAGTATCTGTACCATTAAAGGCAATCACAATTCAAGGTGCATATACTGGAAACTACAAAGATATGGTTGAATTAATTGAACTTGCAAAACAAGGTGTTATCAATCCAATTGTATCAAAACATTATACTTTAGATGAAGCAACTGGTGCTTTAGATGATCTAAAGAATAGAAAAATTTTGGGACGCGCAGTAATTAATCCTTAATTAAAAAATGGTCCCCACTGAAGGATTTGAGCCTTCGACAACCCGATTTCTGTATGCCTAGTAGACTACTGTTATTCAGCCCTAAGCCGACAACTACAGTCGGAAGCTCTACCAGGCTGAGCTAAGTGGGGACATCTTTTTTGATATTTTTTTTATTTATTAATTATTAGTTTTGTACATTTTTGAACAAATTTAATTACTTTAGCCGATTTTGAGATTCATGACCGATAATCCAAAAACTACCGGCGGATATGTCTGTGCTCCATACCTCCATGACCATGACTCAATTGAATTAAAGGATAGTTGGGTTACATCTAAAAACATAGAATCTCTGTATTTTGTCACCGCCACCTTTTCTGAAGACAGTAAGCCTTACTTTTTGACTTCGTCAAATCATTACATATTAGCAAAATTCAAAGATTCTGAAAAAATTTCCAAAGAAATTCTCGCTCAAGAGACCGATAAACCTTCATTCTTATTCAAAGTGGATGATAATATCTTTGAAAGACCGTTAACTGAAAAAACAAACTTTGTATCAATTTACTATTTGGAATATGGGGATTCAAAATACGATTTGAGAGATGTATCTGCTCATGTTGCTAGAAGAGAGAAAGTATATCGTGCTGGATTTGGAAACATGAAGTTATTATCGAAGGAATCGCCGAAATTTGAATTTCCATACAGCGATCATATTGTAATGTTAGAGATTTCAAGTGACAAGAGTCATCAAAGTGACAACAAATATTGCGAACAAACTAGACGTGATATTTGCAGAAAAGGAATTGTAATGAATAATCTAGTTAGTCTCTCAATTCTTGAAACAATGAAATAAAAAAAGGTAAATACCCCTCAAAAATTATTTTGTTATGAGCAAACCTTCTGATTTGGGTTCATTAAAAATTGGTTCTTACATTTTACTACCTGTTGGTGATCAACCAACCGGTGAACCTTGTAGAATATCTGAATATGATACAAGCAAACCTGGAAAACATGGTGCTGCAAAGGCACGTATTGTTGGAGTAGGTGTTTTTGATGGTGCAAAACGCCCACATGTAGGTCCTGTAAGTATGCAAGTGCATGTTCCACTAATTGATAAAAGAGTTGGACAAATCATTTCAATGACTGGTTCTGAAATCCAAGTTATGGATGGAGAAACATTTGAGACCGTTGACATTCAAATGGTTGATGAAGAGGTTGATGGAAAATTAGAACAAGGTCAGGATATTGAATATTGGAATGTTATGGGAAGAACTAAAATCATGCGAATTAAAACATCCTAAATTGGATGCTAATGATGATTGGAAAAGCCAACTGATTTCTGATGAAGATTATGAGTTTTGAGGCATCCTATTTTTTATTTTAAAATGAAATTAGCTGCTTTATTTTCTGGTGGAAAAGATAGTACATACGCAATTCATCTTGCAAAAAAATTATCACATTCTGTTGATGTATTATTAACATTATATCCTCATTCTGATGAAAGTCATTTACTTCATCATCCAAACATAAAATTCACTACATTACAATCTGAATCTATGGGAATTCCCCAATTAATAGAAGAAATTCCATCTGTTGAAAATGAAACTGAATTTAAAAAACTTGAAAAATTGATCACTTTAGCAAAAGAAAAGTATTCCATTGAAGGAATTGTTCATGGTGGAATACTCAGTAAATACCAAAAAGATAATTTTTCTTTAATCTGCCAACAAAATGATCTAGAAATTATATCTCCATTATGGAATAAAAATCCTGAATCTTACATGAAAGAATTATTGGAAGAAAATTTTGAATATATTATTTCTAGTGTGAGCTGTGATGGTTTGGATGATTCATGGCTTGGACAAAAAATTGATGAAAATAGATTAAAAACTCTTGAAAATCTACAAAACAAATTCGGGTTTAATCTAAATTTTGAAGGTGGTGAAGCTGAAACATTTGTAACAAATTGTCCATTATTTAAAAAACCGTTATTTATTCAAGATTCAAGAACTGAATGGGATGGTTATAGGGGAAGATTTGAAATATTGGAGGCGAAATTAAAAGATAATGCTTGATAATTTGAAAGACGGTTTAAGAACCGCCATTAAAAAAATCGTAAGCTCTTCTGGGATTGATGAAGAATTAATTAAAGAATTAGCAAAAGATGTACAACGGTCACTTTTACAATCTGATGTAAATGTAAAATTAGTTCTTGAGATCACAAAAAACCTACAAGAACGATGTATTAATGAAACTCCTCCTCCTGGGCTGTCACGAAAAGATCACATTGTAAAAATTCTTTATGATGAATTATCAAAATTATTAGGAAATGATACTGAGTTTCATTTCAAATCCGGAAAAATTAACAAAGTTTTGATGCTTGGTATTCAAGGAAGTGGTAAAACTACTGTATCATCTAAACTAGCAAAATTTCTTACAAAACAAGGATATCGTGTTGGTGCTATTGGTGCAGATACCTACAGACCTGGTGCCTTAGTTCAATTAAGAACAAATTGTGAAAAATCTAATGTTGAAGTTTATGGCGAAGAAAACAACAAAGATTCTGCTGAAATTGTGAAAAATGGTTTAAAACATTTTGAAAATTCGAATATTGATGTAGTATTGATTGATACTGCAGGTCGTCATAAAGAAGAAAAAGATCTTCTTGATGAAATGACTGAAATTTCCAAAGTATCTAATCCTGATTTAGCATTACTAGTAATTGACGGTACAATTGGCCAACAATGTTTCTCGCAAGCTGAAGCATTTAACAAAATTGTTCCTGTTGGAGGCATAGTCATTACAAAACTTGATAGTTCTGCAAAAGGTGGTGGTGCTCTAGCAGCATCTGCTGCAACAGGTGCACAAGTAATGTATGTTGGAACCGGTGAAAGAATTGATGATTTAGAACAGTTTTCACCTACTAGATTTGTTGGCAGACTTTTGGGAATGGGTGATGTTCAAGCTGTGCTTGACCTTGCAAAAAGACTTGGTGATGAAGCAGATGAAGTTCGTATGAAAAGAATATCAAGTGGTAAAATGAACATGGAAGATTTCTTTTATCAACTTGAGGAAGTTACCAAAGTCGGTTCACTTCAAAGTTTAATGGAAACAATGCCTGGATTATCAGGAATGGTAAAAGAAGATCAACTTGAAGTTATGGAACAAAGAATGGACAAATGGAGATACATTATTCAGAGTATGAATACAAAAGAAAAAGCTGATCCTGATCTACTTAATTCATCTAGAATCAAAAGAATTGCACGTGGTTCTGGTTGGCCTGAGCATGAAGTTAAGGAATTAATAAAAAATTATAAAAATTCTAAATCAATGATGAAAGCATCTAAAGGAAGACAAATGCAAGGTATGCTTCGTAAACTTGGAATGGGTTAACTAGAAAAACTTCTAATGTATACACATTGTTCATAAGGAATTATCATTTCATCTGAAACAATTTTTCTATTTGTCAATTCACATCCTGAATCTCTAACAATTGCTATTGGGTGTAAATCATCCCCTTCTCCCATCTTATGATTTGCAATAGATGCTAAATTATCCGCAGTTGCTTGAAATGTAACTTTTAGTGGGTTTCCATCCAAATCTTTTTCTCCACGTAAATCTTTTGTTGGTTCTATTCCCGCACATGCTATTGCAACTCCTGTTGTACCAATTCTTGCAGGCATTAACCTACTATCCACTATGATTATTCCAACATGTAATTTTAACTCAAGAAAAATTCTTCTTTTTAATTCTTCAGCAAATTTATCTGGTTCATTAGGATACAAGATAATTTTTGTTCCTTTAGAATTTGATTTATCAATTCCAGCGTTAGGTGCCAATATTCCATTTGTAGTTGCCATGGCAAATCCTGCTACTCCTCCTAAGATTTTATCTGATTCTCTATAAACAATTTCCATAAATTTTTCGTTAGTATTGAATTTTTTTGCAATTTTTTTTGCTTCTTCACAAACCCTTGATTTTTCTATCTCTAAAATTCGTCCCTGTGAATTCGAGATAAATTTACTTGAGATTACTAAGATATCCCCTTCTTTGATTACAACTTTGCTGCTCTTGATTATATTCTTCAGTTCATCAAAAAAGCAAAATTTTTCTGTCTTTTTTCTTGATGTTAATGGAATTACTGTCAAATTCATAGATATTTTACATCTTATTCTCTAATTATTGTTCTGAAAAGCTTTTAATCTCAATCGATGGCATTGTCGTTTATGAACATAACTGAAAAAATACTAGCTCGTGCTTCTGAGAAAAATACCGTTTCTCCGGATGATATTGTATTTGCTAAGGTCGATAAGGTTATGGTACATGATGTTTCTGGACCTGGAGTTTTGAAAGTTTTTGATAAATTACAAAAACAAGGAATTGATACATCAAAATTACATGATCCATCAAAAGTTTGGATTGCTGAAGATCATTTTGTTCCATCTGCAGAAAAAATTTCTGCAGAAAATATTGTAAAATTATCAAATTTCTCAAAAAAATATGATATCAAAAAACATTTCAAGTATGGAATGGGACAATATGGAATATGTCATACATTATCTCATGAAGAGGCGTTAGTCAATCCTGGAGATGTCTATGTTGGCGGTGACTCTCATACTAACACTACTGGTGCATTGGGTGCATTTGCTTGTGGATTAGGCCATACTGATGTTGCATATGTATTATTGAATGGAGAAATTTGGTTTAAAGTACCTGAAACATATCATTTCAAACTTAATGGAAAATTACCTTCACATGTAATGGCTAAAGATTTCATACTCAACGTTATTGGAGATATTGGAAATGATGGCGGAGCATACAACACTATGCAATTTGGTGGAACAGGAATTGATGAAATGTCTGTAGAAAGTAGATTGACATTATGTAATATGACTACTGAAGCAGGCGCAAAAAATGGAATTATTGAATCTGATCAAAAAACAGTTGAATATCTAACTCAAAGAGGCGCAACCAATGTTTCAGAATTCCACGGAGATTCTGATGCAGAGTATTCTAAAACTTTCGAGTATGAAGCATCTGAATTAGAACCTACCGTTTCAAAACCATTTTCTCCTGACAACATTACAGTTGCTAGGGAACTGTCTTCTACTGAATTAGATAAATCATACATTGGTTCTTGTACTGGTGCAAAATATGAAGATCTTTTAGCAGCCGCTAAAATCCTCAAGGGAAGACAAGTAAAAATACGAACTGAAGTATTGCCTGCGGCAATTTCAATATACAAAAAAGCTGTAAAAGATGGCTTGATTGAAATATTTCTAAATGCGGGTGTCACTGTAGGTCCACCTACATGTGGTGCATGTTGTGGTGCTCATATGGGTGTATTAGCAAAAGATGAAATTTGTGTTAGTACCACAAACAGAAATTTCCCTGGTAGAATGGGTCATGTCGAATCTCAGACATATCTCGCTTCTCCACAAGTTGCTGCTGCATCAGCTGTAACTGGAAAATTAACTGATCCGAGGGATTTGAATTGATTGGAAATGTAATAAAATATGAACAGGATAATATTGACACTGATGTCATAATCCCTGGAACATATCTAAAAATCCATGATTACAATGAATTAGCAACACACGCAATGGAAGGATTAGATCCTGAATTTCCATCAAAGGTTAAGGACGGAGATTTCATTGTTGCAGGAAAAAATTTCGGTTGTGGTTCGTCAAGAGAACATGCACCTATTGCACTCTCAACATGTGGGATAAAAGCCGTAATTGCTACATCTTTTGCAAGGATATTTTATAGAAACTCTGTTGATGGGGCATTTTTGTTACCTATTGAAGTAGATGACGAAACATACAAAAAAATATCAAATTCTGATCAACTAGAAATTAACATTGAAAAAAATGAGATAAAAAATATCACAAAAAATGAATCATATTCTATGAAACCTTTTTCAGAAATAATTGCAAAAATTATTGCTGCTGGTGGTCTTTTCAAGTACAAAAGGTAAATTATCAAATGACTGAAACATTATTTGAGAAAATTTGGAATTCTCATGTTGTAGTTGAAAGAAAAAATGAACCTTCATTAATTTACATTGATCGTCATCTTATCCATGAAGTAACATCTCCTCAGGCTTTTGATGGATTAAGAGTTAACAACCGAAAGGTAAGGCGCCCTGATTTGACTGTGGCTACAATTGATCACAATGTTCCTACTACTGATAGGAGCTTACCAATGATTGACGAAACTTCATCAACACAAATCAAAACTTTGGAAAAAAATTGTAAAGATTTTGGAATAAAGCTATTTGGAATTAATGATCCTAATCAAGGAATTGTACATGTAATAGGTCCACAATTAGGAATTACCTTACCTGGAAGTACAATTGTGTGTGGTGATAGTCATACTTCCACTCAAGGTGCATTTGGTGCATTTGCATTTGGAATTGGAACAAGTGAAGTTGAACATACACTTGCAACCCAAACACTTTGGTTAGAAAAACCAAAAACATTTGAAATTTTAGCTACCGGTAAACGTAAAAACTCATTTGCAGTGACATCTAAGGACATAATTCTAAGTATAATCAAACAGATTGGAACTGACGGAGGCACTGGTCACGTATTAGAATATCGTGGAGATGCAATAAGTGATTTATCCATGGAACAACGAATGACTATTTGCAATATGTCAATTGAAGCAGGTTCAAGAGCAGGTCTTATCGCACCTGATGAAAAAACATATGATTATCTCAATAATAGGGAATACACTCCAAAAAATTATGATGAACTTGTTGATGAATGGAAAAACAATCTAATGTCTGATCCTAACTCAAAATTTGATAAAAGTTTTACAATTGATGTAGAACAAATTGAACCACAAGTAAGTTGGGGAACAAATCCTGCAATGGTATCTGATGTAACTGGAAAAATTCCTACTCCTGAAGATTTTGGTCAAAATAATGAAATACAAATTGAAAGTGCAAAAAAGGCTTTGTCTTACATGGATTTGAAACCTGATACTGCTATCGTGGAAATTCCAATTGACAGAGTTTTCATTGGTTCATGTACAAACGCACGTTTAGAAGATTTGAAAGATGCTGCAGAAATTGTAAAAGGTAAAACAGTTAATTCAGATGTCAACGCAATGGTTGTTCCTGGTTCACAAATGGTAAAACTTGAGGCTGAGAAGTTAGGATTAGACAAAATATTCAAAGATGCAAATTTTGAATGGAGAGAATCTGGTTGTAGTATGTGTCTTGGAATGAATCCTGATATCTTAAAACCGGGTGAACGATGTGCTAGTACCTCTAATAGAAATTTCGAAGGAAGACAGGGTTCTGGTGGACGAACTCATCTTGTTAGCCCTGTCATGGCAGCTGCATCTGCTATCGCTGGTCATTTTGTTGATGTGAGAGAATGGTGTTAAATCTTGAAACCATTTTCTAAAATTAATAGTATCATCACTCCGTTTGATAAAGCAAATGTAGATACAGATCAAATAATTCCAAAACAATTTCTTAAACTTATTACAAAATCTGGATTTGGAAAATTTCTTTTTTATGATTGGCGATTCAATCATGACGGAAAGGAAAAAGACGATTTCATTTTAAATGATTTACATTATCAGAATTCCCAAATACTTGTAACAAACGAAAACTTTGGTTGTGGTTCATCAAGAGAACATGCAGTTTGGGCTTTGAAAGATTTTGGTTTTGATGTAATCATATCTCCTTCGTTTGCTGATATTTTCTATAGTAATTGCTTCAAAAATGGTGTTTTACCAATTATTTTAGATATTGAAAATATTAAAAAATTATTAAAATTCAAGGATAAAATTGAACTTGATTTACAGTCTCAAACAATCAATTTTGGTAGTGAATCGATAAATTTTCAAATTGATTCTCATAGAAAAACTAGATTGTTAGAAGGTCTAGATGATATCGATCTTACTCTCAAAGAAGATGGAAAAATAGAAAATTTCGAAAAAAATTCTTCTAGAATATCAATTTTTGAATAAATACAAAAAATTTTCTGAAAAGACTATCTGTATGATTTCTGTTTTCTTCTTCTTGCACCAGGGCCGCCAAATTTCTTTGGTTCTTTTCTTCTTGCATCTCCACTGATCAAATATTTATCATAATCTGCAATTTTTTCTCTTAGTTGCTGACGTGTTGATTTGTTAAATGGATGATCTTTTGGTTCTTTTTTAGATTTTGTCCAACCAATTAAAGCTCTTGACATTGCAGTTGCAGATGCATATGCTTGTCCCATGAAACCTCCTCCTCTAACTCTGATTGAAATGTCAACTTTATCTCTAATTTCTTCACCAATGATTTCTAATGGTGCCAGAATTACTTCTCTTGAGGATTCAGGTTCAATCATTTCTAGTGGGATATTGTTAATTCTAATTTTTCCTACACCTTTTGTAATGAATACATGTGCACTAGATGTTTTTCTTGATGCATAGTAAATCTCTGTTTTAGGAATCAAAAGTTGGTTCCTCCAATGTATCTACTAATCTCTGCCATTGTTGTGTATCGTGATGAATCTTTTGTTATTTTTGCTTTTTCAAATTGAATTTTTTCCAAACCTTTTACTTCTTTTGGAACTCCAATGTAAGTTCTCAATCTAGCAAAATCAGTCTTACCTGATGGTTTGTCTTCAAATGGAAGCATTCCTCTAATCATTCTTGAAATTATTGTATCTGGTCTTCTAGGATGTTTAGGTCCATGTTTGTAATTGATAATACTGTTAATTTTTAAAAATTCTTCATACTCTCCAATAATACTGAATTTTTTACCACTCATCATAATTTTATCACAATTAACAATTGTAACTCTGTTTCCTTTTCTCAATAACTTTGCAACATTTGATGCAAGTCTGCCTGCAATCAAATGTGTACCATCAACTACTATTGGTTTACTTAAGTCAACTACTTGTTGCTGTTCAGGTTGAGACTTTCTGTTATTCCATTTAGCCAATTATTTTAACTCCTTTACCTGTTGGAAATTTTTCTATCATTTCTGAAAATTTTAAAACTTCTCCACCTGATTCTATGATTTTTTTTGCAGCAGCGTTAGAAATTGAAAATGATGAAACTGAAACTTTGTGTGAAATATTGCCTGTTCCCAGAATTTTACCAGTAATTACTACTGCATTTCCGTCTTCTGTTGTCTGATTAATTCTTGTCAGATTTACTATTTTTTGGTTAGATCTTGATTTTTGAACAAAATCTGCAACTTTGGCCCAAATTGGAGCATCATTTTCTTTAGATGCTTTTTTCAAGATCTTCAGCGTATTTACTTTAGCTTGTGTTACCATAAGTCAATTCGCCAATTTACCCAAATATAATAGAATATGTTCTCTTACTTAATTTCCGATATTGTGGTCTTAAACTCGGATAATTTACTTGCTAATTGTTCTACACTTGATAAAATGATGTGTTTTGGATTCAACGCACCTGTAGATTCAACTGTTAGAATTCTTTCATCATCTTTGTCAGATTCTGTTAGTGTGACAATATTTGCTGAATTCCATTTTGCATGCTCAGTTCCTTTACCTAATCTTGCATGTGCTTCGAATTTTATTGATTGACCTGGTGCAAGTGTAACTATAGGTATATCATCTGATGTAGGAACTACATTACTATCTTGAGACTTTAAATCTCCAGAAAGAATAGTTCTTGTCTCATCTGAAATTCCTGAATCTAATGTAAGCATAATTTTGTCATTTTCATTATCTGCCTTAGATGATTCCAAGTCTGTTTTCAAAGGAATTAAACCAACTCTATGAGCTACACCTTCATCTGCTAATACCGATGAATTTTCTAACATATCAACACTTTCAACAGCATAAATTGGAACTCCATTTAGACAAATTCTTCTTAATGCATTGGCATATTGAAGTGGCACTCCTTTGATCTTTACAGATACTTTTTCTTCATTTTCATTAATAATTTCTAGAGACAAATCTTAATCAAAAAACAGGCTGTACTAATAAAAATGTAGACTTATTTCACCAGAAATAAATACGAATATGCTTTGATCCATACATTATGGATAAAGTCACCGTTGTCAAATATAGTTATGAAACCGAAAAATTTGAAATCTTGGTAAAACCTGATCCTGCATTTGATTACAAATTAGGCAAAATTTCTGAAATATCAAAAATACTTGTATCTGACGAAATTTACACTAACTCTGGAAAAGGGACACGTGCATCTAATGAATTACTTCTCAAAGTCTTCAAAACTGATGACACAACAAAAATTGCTGAAATCATGATGCAAAAAGGAGAACTGAATCTTACTACTGAACAAAGAAAAAAAATGACTTCAGACAAGCGTAAACAAATTGTAACTTTCATTTCTAAAACGTACGTAGATCCTAGAACACATCTTCCACATCCTCCACTAAGAATTGAACAAGCAATGACTGATGGTCGTGTATCTGTAGATCCTTTCAAAAATCCTGATGAACAAATCAAAGATATTGTTGAAAAATTAAGACCTATCATTCCATTGAAGACTGAAAATCTAACTCTTGAAATATCTGTTCCAGCGCAGTATGTGGCACAATCTTACACCGTACTAAAATCCACTGGAAGTCTAAAAAAAGAAGATTGGCAACCAAATGGCTCATTAAAAGCAATACTTGAAATACCCGCTGCCGCAAGACCAAACGTGATAGACAGACTAGGTGCAATTACAAAAGGTACTGCAAACGTTGAGGTACAAAAATGAGTAACGAAAGAAAACGTCATGTAATTCCTGGTGAAGTAATCACATCTGGTCCTTACAGAGCTGAACAAAACACCATTCAGGTCGGAGATAAAATCGTATCAACTATTGTTGGTTTATCTGATGTACATGATGGAAGTGTTAGAGTAATTCCACTTACTGGTGGTTACATTCCAAAAGATGATGATTTAGTAATTGGAAAAATCGCATCTCATTCCTCGTTATCTTGGACTGCAGACATTAATTCTTGTTATGTTGGAATGCTTCCAGCTAGTGATGTTTTCGGTAGAGATTATTCTTCAAGTTCTGATGATATGAATTCTAAATTAGCAAAAGGTGATTTAATTGCTGCAAGAATTGTCAATGCTGATATGACTCGTGATCCACTTATCACAATTAGTGGTCGTGAACTTGGTAAAATTGACTCAGGTGAGTTAGTAAAAATTTCTCCAAATAAAGTTCCTAGATTAATTGGCAAACGAGGCTCAATGATACAATTGATTGAGTCATCAACTAACAGTCAAGTTACTATTGGTCAAAATGGATTACTTGTTGTCTCATCTGAAGATTCAAATGGATTATTAAAGGCGATACAAGCAATTGAATTGATCGAAGAACAAGCACACGTTGCAAATTTAACTGATCAAGTAAATGAAATGTTGGAATCAAAAAGTGAATAAAAATGGGTGGAAGAGACACAGATATTGTATTATTAGATGAAAACGGAATTCGTTGTGACGGAAGAAAAGTCAACGAAACCCGAAAAGTTACCATTAAAGCTGGAGTTTTAAAAAATGCTAATGGTTCAGCATACATTGAATTTGGTGATAACAAAATTCTTGTGGGCGTGTATGGTCCTAGAGATGTACATCCAAAACACATGTCTGATACTGACACGGGAATTTTACGTTGCAGATACCACATGGCTCCATTTTCTGTTGGTGAAAGAAAAAATCCTGCACCATCAAGAAGAGAAGTTGAAATTAGTAAAGTCATCAAAGAAGCATTGGAACCTGCAGTAATGTTAAAAGAATTTCCTAGAACTGCAGTTGATGTTTTCATGGAAGTCTTACAAGCAGATGGTGGTACAAGATGTGCTGCATTAACTGGTGCATCTGTTGCATTAGCTGATGCTGGAATTCCTATGCGTGATTTAGTTGCTGGATGTGCAGCAGGAAAAGCTGCTGATGCAGTAATATTGGATGTAAACAATGAAGAAGACCAAGCAGGTCAAGCAGATCTTCCAATTGGTTATATGCCAAATTTGAAAAAGATTACATTATTACAATTAGATGGCGTTTTGACTCCTGAAGAGTATAAACAATGTATTGAAATTGGAATTGATGGCTGTAATCAGGTTTATGAAATACAGAAAAAAGCTTTACAAGACAAATTCTTTGCAAGTGGTGAAAAACAATGAGTGACGGCTTAATTATTGATCAATTAAAGAAGAATCAAATTCTTGATTTACTTAAAGAAGGAAAACGTGTTGACGGTCGTCAATTTGATGAACCACGTAAATTAACTATAGATATCGGAGTAATTCCAAAGGCTGAAGGGTCTGCACGTGCAAGATTAGGTGATACTGAAGTTGTAGCCGGTGTAAAAGTTCAACCTGAGCGTCCATTTCCAGATACAGGTGATAAAGGAATGCTAATTTGTACTGCAGAAATTTTACCAATTGCACATCCTTCTGCTGAAACTGGTCCTCCACAACCACCTGTTGTTGAATTGGCAAGAGTCACTGATAGAGGTATTAGAGAAAGTGGAATGTTAGACATGAAACAATTAGTTTTAGAAAAAGACAAATCAGTAATTGGTGTATTTTGTGATAATGCTGTAACTGATCATGATGGTAATTTGTTTGATGCATGCTCATACGCATCTACCGCTGCAATCAATGCGTGTAAGATTCCTAAATATGAAATGCAAGATGATGCTCCGGTTAAAATTGAAGGTGAATTTACTGAACCTCCTATTACAACATTACCTGTATCTGTAACAATGGCAAAAATTGATAATTTCATTATAGTTGATCCTACTATTGAAGAATGGGCTATAATGGATGCACGAATTACAATTACAACAAATTCTGATGGTAATGTTGTTGCATTACAAAAAGGTGGTTCAGATGGATTTACTCAGGAAGAACTGATCAAATGTTCTGAAATGTCAATCAAAGTAGGTTCCAAAATACGAGAGATTATAAAACAATCAAAATAAAGTGGTAATTAGATATGGCAAAAAAACAAACTACACTAAAAGGACTTGGACCAAGATATGGAATTAAGATTCGTAAACAATTCACTCAAGTTCATCATTTGATGAAGCAGAAAAGAAAATGCCCTGAATGTGGAGGTCCCGTCATTCGTGAAGCAGTTGGAATTTGGGCTTGTAAAAAATGTGGACTAAAAATAGCTGGCACTGCATATGACGTTAAGCTTTAGTGCCAAAATTCAATTCTCTTCAGACAAAGAAAATTCTTCAATTTATCAATCAATAAACACTGATAATGAATTCTATCCTGAAAATCCTACAAAAACAAAAATTTCTCTTGATAAAGAAATTATAATCGAACTAGAATCACACCATCTGCCTCATTTACGCGCAAATCTAAATTCCACATTACGCTTATTGCAGGCATCATACGATACAATAAACTCTGTAAAGGTATAATAGAAGAATAATAAATTCTAAATCATGTCAGCAGGACAACAAATGCCACCATGGTTACAAGAACAAATTGGAAAAATGCAACAATCTCAACAAAACTTACAATCAATTCTAATGCAAAAACAACAAGTTGAGATGGAAAATGCAGAATCTGACAGAGCACTAGAGGAATTAAAAAAAGCATCTGATGGTGATCAAGTTTTCAAATATGCTGGTTCAATCCTAATTAAATCTGATAAAAAATCTTTGATAGATGAATTAGAAGAAAAAAAAGAGCTATCTAAAACAAAATCTACTGTGTTGGCAAAACAAGAAGAACGACTTAAAACAAGTCTTCAAGAACAAGAACAAAAAATTCAAGAAATGTTGAAGAATCCAAATCCACCTAGTGCCGAAAAACCTTCATCATAACACCTTAACAAATTTTAACATAGAATACGTTACATAATTGTGGAGATAGAAAAATTACGAATTATTGTTGACGAACGAGAAAAAAAGAGTGGTATTCCAAAACTTTTAGCTGCAATTGGTGTGAAAACTGAGATTAAAACACTTGTAATCGGTGATTATATTGTAGCTCCTGAAACAGTGGTCGAAAGAAAAACTATTGCTGATTTACTTTCTTCCATATTTGATGGTAGATTGTTTGATCAATGTAGTAGATTAACTGAACATTACCAACATCCGATTTTGTTGGTTGAAGGAAATGTGGATGAAATTGAAGAATTAACAGATAATCCTTTGATATTTTATGGTGCATTATCCACTGTCGCATTAGAATTTAAAATTCCAGTAATTCCTACTCCAAGTGCAACACATACTGCTAAACTCTTGGTGTCTCTTTCTACAAGAAAAGAGTTGACAAAAGGACCTTTTCTTAAAAAAATTAAAAAATCAAACAATATTGAAAAACAACAACTTTCTGTTTTGTGCAGTCTTCCTGGAGTGGCTGAAAAATCTGCTATTCGTTTACTAGAAAAATTTGGAACTCCTCTTGATGTATTATGTGCGCCTGTAACTGAACTGGCAAAAACTCCTGGATTAGGTGAAGCAAAAGCAAAAAAAATTAAAAAAATGTTACAAAATAAGAATAAAAATTTTAAAAAATCAGGACAAAAAACATTACATGAATCTTAAATTGATTTTTTAATTAATTTTCTATTTAATTTATTTCCACATATTGGGCATTCTTTTTCTTTTGAAAATTCTTTTCCACATATTGAGCAATAACTTATCCATTTTCCAACAGTTTTAATTCCTTTAGTCATTAACGGAGAAGTTTTAATTTTTAGCTGTTTTGCAACATTTGTAACTGCAAAATCATCTGTAATCAGTTCACAATCATTTTCTAATGCTAATGCAATGATTGACATATCCTGTTTGGAAATTGTTGTGCTATCTCCTGTTTTTATTGATGCATCTTTGACAATGGCAATATTTTTTTCACTTGGATCTCTAATCTGAAGTCTGTTTGTTTGTTGTAACATCTCAAGTGCACCTTGTTTTGCTTTGATATGTTGAATTTCTTCATATACAATACTAGTTGTCATAAAAGAATCATTAGAAACAAATGGTATTCCTGCATAAAATGCAGTAGCATCTAAAATTTTAGAATCCAAGTTTATTCATTTGTCTTAGACCTTTTTTCTTTAACCTAACAAAAACTGCTTGTTTTTTAAATTTCTTAATTGTAATTTTTTGATCAAATTCAGATGATTTTATCATTTGTGCATCCATTACTATGTTACAATCATGTGAACAGTTTATCTCAATTTTTTCATCTGGAACTACAATTGACGGTAATCTATGTACTGGAGCAACTGGTGTTATTATCAGAACATCTAAACTCTCATGCAATAATGGACCTCCAATTGAAAAAGAATGTCCTGTAGATCCACTAGGTGTTGAAATTATCACCCCATCCATTTTTTGTTTTACTGTATCATTTTGGAATTTAATTTCAAACTCTGCTGTTTTTGTTAGATTTTTGCGATTAACATAAATTTCATTTAATGCAGGTGAAAATTCTTCACCATTGCATGATGCTACAACTCTTGTTCTTTTATCCAACCAAATGTCATCTTTTCCAATTGCTGTAACTGCATCATCAAAATCATCTAGTGTTATCTCTGAAAGTATTCCACGATTTCCTCCAACATTTATTGTTAAAATTGGAGTCTCATTTCGAAGATTTCTAAATGCTCTTAATGTAGTTCCATCTCCTCCTAAAGTCACCACTAAATCTAATTTAATTTTTGAAAACTCTTCAAGTGATTCAACTTTTTCTGCTCCTGATACGCTGACTGGAGCAATTGTATAGACTTTGATCTTTTTTGCAATTAGCTTCTTTGAAATCATCTCTGCGGCATCTTCAGAAATCTTTGATCCAAATTTACTTACTATTGCAACTTTGTTTAGTTTCAAGCAGTCTCTTCACCTTATATCGTATTTAAAAATGATATTGCCTTATTTACGAATGATTCATCATTTTTCATGAATATTTTTCACAATTATTCGATAACGTTTTTAAAGAATTGAACTCGAATTAACATAAATGTCTCTGTTACTCAAAGATCGAGTTTACACAATGGAATCTCAAACTGCAAAACGAGGTGTATATCCATTACATGGATTTAAACTGGGACTATATCGTTTGCCTTTCAAATTAGATGATCCACTTGAAATCAAATCTATTCATGATGGATTGAAAAAAGCATTTGAAATGGAAATCTATGCAGATAGAATATTTGCAACATATCATTGGTCTGAAGAAAACATGCCTGACCAATTTGCAAAAGATTATGAAAAAGTTGACTTGAATGTAACAGTTGAAATTGTAACAGGTGATGTTGTCGATATAATTTATCAAATTTGGCCTATTGACAAATTTGGTGATCCACATTGGTTAAAAGATTATAGGAAAAAGGCTGACCACTTTGCAAAAATGGTTACTGATACTATTTTACGTAATACAATACTTGAAGAAAAATTCCGTGCTGCATTAATGAAAACTGAAAAAATTTCTGAAAAAGAATCTATCAAACGTTTGGAAGAATTAACACCGTTGGCAATGATTGTTCTTAATGCAAAACCAAAACCAAAGGCTGCATCTGAAGAAGAAATTGAAGAAATTGATGATGCTAATGTTGAAGCACTAGATGGTGCAAAACCTGGACCAATTGATGTTGATTATAAATCAAAAATGAAACAATCTCCATCATTCGAAGCTGAAACCGGTCATGAGATTAAAACATGGGGTCGAGTTGGAACTGAAAATGCAATTATGGGTGTTTGGGGTGAGTTTGTTTCAGTTGATTTTGATATTTGTGTTGCAGATGGTGCATGCATCGATGCATGTCCTGTTGCTGTTTATGAATTTGTAGAATTCTCTGGAAATGCTGCTTCTGATAAGAAACCATTAATGTCAAAAGAACCAGATTGTATATTTTGTCTAGCATGTGAGGGCGTTTGTCCTCCAAAAGCCATTAAGATCTTTGAACAAAAGTAATATCTCTGATTTCAGATATATAGCACCTATACAATTTTCAAAGTGATAGACATTGGAAGGTAATCCATTCACTCAATTTGTATTTCAAATTTTCATATTTTGCGCAATTTTGATTATTGGATATACCTGTAACTTCTATTATTTGGCCTTTTTGTCCAGTCGTAGAAAGGAGAATGATTCCGTTATCGAGGTGGGTGAACCAACTATCACAATTCAACTTCCAATTTACAATGAAAAATATGTTGCAACAAGATTAGTTGATGCTGTTTGCCAACAGGATTATCCAAAAGATAAGATGCGTATAATGGTCTTAGATGATTCTGACGATGATACTGTTGAAACAATGTCAAATACTGTAAAAAAATATCAAAGTTTGGGATTTGATATTGAACATGTTCGTAGAGGAACGCGAACTGGATACAAGGCTGGTGCTTTAAAACATGCAATGAAATCTACTGATAGTGAATTTGTTGCAATTTTTGATGCAGATTTTATTCCACCAACATGGTATCTGAAAAAAGCAATGCCACATTTTGCAAAATCAAACATTGGTCTCGTTCAATGTAGGTGGGGTCATATCAATGAAAATTATTCAGCTCTTACACAGGCTCAAGCATTAAATTTAGACTTTCATTTTTTGGTAGAGCAAAAAGCAAAAAGCAATTCTAAATTATTTATGAATTTTAATGGAACTGCTGGTATCTGGAGAAAAGAATGCATTGATGATGCTGGTGGTTGGCATACTGCTACCCTTGTTGAAGATTTAGATCTTAGTTATAGGGCACAAATGAAAGGTTGGAAATGTCTATTTTTACCTGACATAGTAGTTGATGCTGAACTTCCAGTTCAAATGAATGGTGCAAAAAGGCAACAGTTCCGTTGGGCTAAAGGATCAATACAATGTGCCGTAAAACTACTTGGAGATATTCTAGTTAAAAGAAAAATAGCATTTGATACTAAACTTCAAGCTTTCATCCAACTTACTAGACATATTGTTTTCCCATTAATGTTAATACAATTCATTACACTTCCAATACTTCTTGCATCTGAAGTTAATCTTTACATTGTTAGCTTTTTACCTGCATTAACTCTTGCAACATATCTTGCTATGGGACCTGGTGCATATCTTCTTGTTATTCATAAAATGTACAAAAATGATTGGAAAGCAAAGGCCAAAGCATTACCATATCTACTTGTTTACTCAATTGGAATGTCTGTAAATAACACTGTAGCAGTATTTGATGGCGTGTTTGGAAAAAAGAATGAATTTCTTAGAACTCCAAAATATGGAATTGTTAAAAATGATGATGATTGGCGAGATAAAGCATACAATTTACCATTTTCAAAGACCACTTTACTGGAAATGTTCTTTGCCGTATACGGTATGCTCGGAATATTCATAGCAATATTTTCTAATAATCCAATATTTGTGCCTATAATTGCTTTACAGGCTCTTGGATTCTTTTACATTGCGTGGCTAAGCTTCTCTCATACAAGATATAAAAGACCACAATCCACAAAGCATCAATTAACAAAGGAAGAAAAAATGGCTAATCGTTTCTATAAACTTGCACTCGGCGGAATATTCGCAATAATCATAATTGGTGGTTACATGGCATTCACTGGTTATGCTAACGATGTATATCCTCTTGATCAATCTGTAGGTTTCTTAGATAGAATTGTAGCAACATCAGATCCTCAATCAATCATTGCTGATATTAATTCAATTAAAGCAAACTTACCTGAAACAGGTAATCCTGTTTGGATCTTTCCAACAGACTCTACTAATTTTGTAAGAATACAAGCTGATCTTGATACAATGTTGATTAGTGCAGAAAAAATTGCTGCAGTACCAACTGACAGTGCTGCATATCATACTGGCATGTTAGATATCAACAGTCGTTCTGTACTTATTCAGGAAAATATTTCTGATGCCATTCCTTACATGTACGTTAGTTTTTCAAATATTATATTCAGTTCTATATGGATTGCAGCAATCTTGGGAATATTTGCTGTTCTCAATAAAAAGAAACAGAAAATGCAAGAATATGATGTATCACAAGATGTCTAAGAAATACCTAATTCATTCCTAATTTCATCAACTGCACGAATTCCAAAAATGTCTCTAACTTGAGGAATTCTTATTGATTCTTTTAGTAATTCTTTTCCCAAGTTTTCTGCCATTACATTTAGTACTTCTGAAAATCGTAATTCCCATTTATCTGCACAATCAAGTATTTTTCCTACCGCCCATTGTCTAACTTCATGTGGTAATGGAATTTTGTCATCTGTCTCAATTGAGAGTTTATCAAATAAATTAATTAGTTCAGTTGTTTGAGATGCCATTTTTTCCACATCTTTAATATCTCCATATTTTGATTCTGCTTGCATCCTGATACTTGATTGATATTCATTAAGTTTCAGAATTGCCATCACTTCTTTTGAACTGTCATCTGAAGCCTTGTTTGTGACTCCTTTTACACCTTGTATTTCCTGCATAACTTTGTCTGTTTTTCGATGAAATTCTGAGGCAATTTGGTCTGAACGGTCAATCATATTTGAAATATTTGATATTTTCTCTTCAATTTCAGATTTGAATGTCTTCATTCCATCTCCTATCAATGAAGAAATTTTTGGATTTGAAACTATTCCTCCAATCTCATTTTTGAGATTAGACATATCTTTTCCAATATCTCCTGTTCTGTTAGTAATTGATTTGATATTTTCTCTAAGCTCCTCAATTTGTGATGTGAGATTTCCTTCTGTTTTAGTTGGAACTTTATCCATCTTCTCTTTTACTTCGTCTACTCTGTTTGCAATCTTCATAATCATCTTTGAATTATTTTGAATTGATGCCTTGCTTTCTGCAATTGACTTGATTATTTCATTTGTTTTTGGACCTGTTTTCTGATTTTCATTTATTTTTGCAATTTTTTTATCAAATTCTTCTGTCTGTTTATTCAATTTTGAAATAAATTGTTCATGTACTTTTACCTGATTTAATCCTGCAAACAATCTTTGTGTATCTTCTTCAATTATGTCCATTTGTTTTGCTTGTTTTTGCATTTGAGACATTGCTAAATTTAATGATTGCATCATATCACTCATTGAGACTAAAACTTTCTGATTATCTTTGAAGATCTTAGCCATTCCTTTAATCTCTCTTGATAACGCCTTTGTTGACTCTGAAACTGTGTTTACTTTATTGAATAGTTGAGACGTATTTGGTTCTCTTTTTGGTTTGGCAGATTGTTTTTTTGATTTTTTTCTTTCTACCATGCAATCTAAAGTTACATTCCTAGTTTAAAAAGTGGGGTATAAAAAAAGAAAAACGAGGGGGATTATTTGTTGATAATCTCTGGGTCGTGTAACAACTGGTGAAATGTTTTCTCAGCCAATCCGTTTTGGCTTTCAGTAAAGCCTTTGTCACAATATTCGCATTGTATCATGTATACCGTATAGTACGGTACGATATATACCGAAGGTTCTATTAAAATAACCATTTCTGGTCAGATACCCCAGAGCTTATTTCTTCATTAATCAGACACTCTGATCATCATCCCAGATATTATAGTGAAAAATTCCTTAAAATAAAGCCGTATCCTGAAAATCGTTTTAAATTAACCAATACACTATATACATAGATGCAAAATATTTTCCTCCAGCTAGGTAGTGGAGAAAGCGAAAGTGCAATAGAAGGAGGTATCTGGACTTTACTTGATAAAATTAATCCATTACAGATGCCTCATGACAACTTTGTTACTGATTTGGCAGTGATAATGATTCTTGCAGGAATTGTTACCCTTGCATTCTTTAAGATACGACAACCACTAATCATTGGATACCTTTTTGCAGGAATGTTGATTGGACCACTATCTCCAATTTGGACATCGTTTCTTCCCGAAAGTGGATCTGGTGATCATGGTGGTACTTCGGTAGGTATACTCTCTGATATTGCTGCACTAAACGTCTTTGCAGAGATTGGTGTTATTTTACTATTGTTTGTAATAGGAATAGAATTTCCATTTGCAAAAATCCGTTCTATTGGAAAAGTAGCTATTGGTGTAGGAAGCTTGGGTCTATTTTTAACATTAATTGCTGTATTCTATGCATCAACTTTACTTGGATTAGGATTTATGGATGCATTATTCATATCTGCTGCTTTGTCTATTAGCAGTACTGCAATAATTGTAAAAGTTTTAGAAGAAGCGGGGAAAATCAAAAAAGAATCTTCCATTCTTGTATTAGGCATACTAATTGTTGAGGATGTTATAGCTGTAATCCTAATTGCATCATTAGAATCAATTGCATTGGCAGGAACTGTCTCTATTGAGGGTGCAGTTACCGTAGTAGTAGTTGCCACTATTTTGATTGTAGGTACATTTACGGTTGGTATACGTACGGTGCCAAAACTAGTAGATAAAGTTGCAAGTGCTGAGAATCGAGAAATTTTACTACTTAGTGTTTTAGGTGTATGCTTTGGCTATGCTTTGCTTGCTAATGTTGTAGGCTTATCTGTAGCAATTGGAGCATTTCTTGCAGGTGTTCTTGTCGCTGAATCAAAATCTGCAGAAGTTTCAAAAATATTATCTAGTCCAATTAAAGACATGTTTGTTGCAATCTTCTTCGTATCTGTCGGTGCGCTGATGGATGTAAGTCAATTAGAAAATTATATTTTCATAGCTCTCGCTTTGATTGCAATTGCAATGGGAATGAAGTTTGGAGGAAATATGTTGGGAAATATACTAATGCGTCAACCGCGAGGAAAATCGCTTCGTTCAGCATTTACCCTTGGTGCTCCAAGAGGTGAATTCTCTATTGTTATAATCAAAGTTGGTGTGGATGCTGGAGTTGTTAGCGCATTTTTGTTCCCTTTGATAGGTATAATTTCCATTATCACTGCATTTATCACGCCATTTTTGGTAAAAGCAAGTGACTACGTGGTTCCAAAATTAACGAGGAAATAACATGTCAAATAACGAATTAAATGAATTTTTGAAAAATTCTCATAAAGATCTGTCTGTAGAAGATTTTGAGGGAAAACAAGTTCCATGTATTGGATTTGAAGGACAAAAGTTTGATGACATGTTAAACAAGGTTGCAGGAAAACCACTTTCTGTAGATACTAATCTGAATATATTACAAGATGGTTTAGGCCATGTCTTTGTTGAAATGCTTTTGACATTTTCACATGGGGGAATAAATGAAAAAATCTTAGTTAATGCTAATGAACATCTTGAATTTTTTGAATCACTTGCAAAAAATACTATGCTTGCCATAGCATCCGTAAACCATCCTGAAAAAATTTTCATGATTCAATTACCAAAACCTGAAAAAACCTATGAAGCATTAGAAATAATAAAAAATGGATTAGCAAACGATCATTCAAAATCACAAATTGAAAATTCTTAAATCAACTAACCTATACCTTATTTTATGAAGATAGTTCAGTTATCTGATGTACATTTTGGGACCCAATTCCGAGATGATATTTTTAATCAAGTAATTGATGAAGTTAACGAGTTATCTCCTGATGCTGTAATAATTACTGGTGATTTGACCAATGAAGGTCTTAAAGAAGAATATGAGGGATGCAAGGAACTCATCTCAAAAATCAATGTTAAAAAAGTAATTGCTGTAAGTGGAAATCATGATTATAGAAATACTGGGTATCTTCATTTTAAGAAATATTTTCCATTTCAAACAATTAATGAACTAGATGATGATGTAGTGGTTGTTACTCTTGGTACTGCTAGGCCTGACCGTGATGAAGGTGAGGTTGGATATAGACAAACATTGTGGCTTGAAAGAACTATGAAAAAATTTGAGAATAAAGTAACAATTCTTGCAATGCATCATCATTTGATAGGAATCCCTGATACTGGTTCTGATAGATTAACCATTATTGATGCTGGTGATGTTCTGCGTGCTACACTTGATGCAAAGGTAAATCTGGTTTTATGTGGGCACAAACATAGACCTTGGATGTGGGATTTCAGTAATTTACTAATTGCTAATGCTGGAACAACATCATCTAAACGTGTGAGAGGTTTCTTTGAAAATAGTTATAACATAATCACTGTTGAAAATAAAAAAATCCAGGTTGATCTTAAAGTTGTAGGTGGAAAAAGAACTCCCTTACAAGATATCACAAATAATTATGCTCGATTTGAAGATGAATAATTTTTTCCACATATTTTCGTTCTAATTATATCTCAAGTTATACTAATTAACCAACATAATTCAATCAGTTTGAGCGGGGATCGCCTAGCCCGGTATGGCGTGGGATTGCTAATCCCATGTTCGCAAGAACTCGGGGGTTCAAGTCCCTCTCCCCGCGCCAGCTTTAATATTGACTTAATCATGATATAATTTAGAATCAAGATGGGACGTCGTAAAAGTCAAAAAATAGTAAAAACAGGCCCAAAAAATGTTACAACTGGAATGTGCCCTTTATGCAAAACAATTGGTCGCATTTTCATTATAGGCAATGTTGGTGAAGAAAGAGCTAAATGTCCTGCATGTAATCAAGAATTTGATTTATAGCTAGACTGGACATAACCATACCTTTTTAAAGAATTTTTTCAATATCAGATTATGAGTTCTGAAGGAGAGGGAACAGTTTACGATAGAATCGAAAAACTAGAAGATGAAATTGCAACTTTACGAAACGAAATTGATGTAATAAAAAATGCTTTTAGAAATGAACTTGCAAGACATGAAGTTAAGATGATCAAAAAAGGTCATGATGTTTCATCAATTATTGATTAATCTTTTCTCTAATTTCTCTAATTAATTCTAAAACAAAGTCAACATCTTCGGCATTTGGTTCCATTTCCAAATATTTGTTAAGAAATTCAAGTGCATTATCATAATTCTTTAATTTTTCTTCTAAAATTCCCATGTCTCGAATTTCATCTGCTGATTCAGGGAGTATTTCTAAAATCATTCTATTACACATACTTGCCATTTCATATGCAAACGAATCTGTGTATGAATTTTTTAAATTTCTCAACATTCGAATTAGTATTTTTTCATCTGAAATCTGATTTAGATACTCTGCTTGAAATTCTACAGAATCTCCATAATTTTGATACAAAATTTCTTGTAAATCTTCTAATTCTAATAAACGACCTCTGTTAAACGGATCTAAAATCATCTCCTCCTCATATTTTACAATTACATGACTTGGGAATCCTACTATCTTTAAATCCAAATCTGCATATTTTGCAATTTCTGTATACAAAATACACAGTGTGATTGGTATGCCCGAACTTCTTTCTAAGACATAATTTAGAAAATTATTCTTAGGATTATAGTAATCATCTAAATCTCCTTGAAATTCTTCAACATCAAAAAGAAATTCATTTAAAAGTGAAATTAGATATGTGGGGTTTTTTGATTCTGTAATTCTATTTCTAAAATTTATTCCTATTTCTTTAATTCTTTCTAATTCTTTTGAAATTGATAATTCTGGATATTCAAGAATTTGTGCCAATTTTAGACATTTTTCAATTAAACTGAAATTTTCATTACTGACAAAAGTGTTCCATTCTGAAACAAGTGAGATTTCTCTCTCATTCATTACATGTGTTTTGAACCGGTAGATAAATCCCTTTTCAGATATAGTTCTGGTTCTTTTAATTCTCTTGTACTTGGTGGTTTCTCAATCAAAAATCTAAATGCATCTTTTCCAAATTTATTAAATACCTTTTCTGTAAGTTCTTTTCCCATATTCTTTCTAACTTTGTATGATGAGAAATCAGTTCCCATGAAAGTTGTTAGATAA
Source organism: Candidatus Nitrosopelagicus brevis (assembly GCF_000812185.1). NCBI lineage: Archaea > Thermoproteati > Nitrososphaerota > Candidatus Nitrosopelagicus > Candidatus Nitrosopelagicus brevis. Next base: position 347,061 of record NZ_CP007026.1, read on the forward strand.
TTTTGAAAATCATCGTCATCTTGTAATATGTTCTGTACTGCAAATTCTGCTATTCCTTCCATAGTAGAAAATGCGGCATGATGTGATTGAATTGGCAATAGCCATCTCTGATAAATTTCTGATAATTCCGGAACAATTTCTGAAATTTTTGGGTCAATTTCTACATGTGAATAAGTCATAACGTCTGGTCCTAATTCATTCACTACAAAATTATCTGGATTCAACATGAAAAATAAATTTGCATGTTTGGCAATTGGGAAATTATCTGGAACAGTTTGTAATTGTAAATATTCATAAAGATTTTTTGTAGAATCTTCATCTAAATTTAGAATTATTTTAGCCAATTCTTCATTAATAGAATTCACATTAATTGCAGCATTTTTGTTATCCTCTTGCAGATTATCTTGGGTTGAATGAACTATTTCTTCCACCATTGTCATTTTAAGAGCGCCTTTGTAACCTGATTCGACCTGTTCTTTTCGTAAATCATAAGGCTGACCTTGTTTATAGAGAATAATTTTTGGATAACTTGATAAAATGAATTTATTCAAATACACACAAGAATCCAAATAATCTCCGTATGTAGTTGAAATCTTTGAAATGTATGATTTGGCATAAGTAGAATAAACTAAAAATTTTTCTGTATCTTTTTGAATCAATTCTGCAATATTTTTGGTATCTAAATCTGCCACCGCTGAAAATAATTCATCTACAAAATTTCTTGATTGTTTTGTTGCAAACACTTTTTTTCCTTTTAATAATTTAAATTCTTTCAAATCTGGAAATTCTATTCTAAGATCCGATTTTATTGGAAATCCTGTAAACTCTTCAACTTTCTTACAAATATCTGGGAATATTTCTTTAGAAAATGATTCTAATCCTATGAATTGTTTAGGAAATTCTTTATCTTCATCAATTTTTTCTGATAATTTTGCAATCTCTTTTTCTTCATCAATCTCTACTGAAATTTGATCTAAAAGTGCTTCAGCAAACTCTTCAAATTCTCCCATATTGAAAATAAAATAAAAACTAATTTAATGCTATCTTAAATGCAGTCACCGGGATTTGAACCCGGGTCACTAACTTGGCAAGCTAGAATAATAACCAAACTATACTATGACTGCTCAAACGTTTAAGAAAAAGTTGCATATTAAAGCCTAATGATTCAATATCAATTTTTTAATTCATCTAGTGTATTATCCATACATGGATGAAAGAATCATAAAAATTCTTGAAAAAAAAATTAGTGAGACAAAAACTGAAAATAACAAAACTAAGGAAATTGTTGATAAATTCTCTAATTTTGATTCTATTTCATTTTCTTCAGGAATTCTAATTGGACGTTTATTAAATTCATTTTATTATCAACATAGAAGGGTTCTAAAACGGGATCCTACTGATACTGAATTTACTGAATTTCTTGAATTTCTAAAAAAAGAATTTACGTAAATTCTCTAATTTTTGAAAAAGTTAATTGATGGGGTTCCAGGTAGCTTTACACAAGCTTTTCGTAATGCACTTTTTGCTGCTTCTAGATGTTCTTCATCTACATTCATTTCCATTATGACTTGACCTTGTCTTGCTCTTACTGCAAGACTATTTGCTTTTCCAAATGCACGTCTCATGCCTTCTGAAAGTCTGTCTGCACCTGCTGCTGCAATAGTTTTATTCTCTCTTAATCTAACATGTGGGTAAACTCTCAAGCGTGAATTATATCCAGTTTCCCCTGTAGTCTTTTCTAGTGTCTTGTTCGCAGCCAATCTGGTTGATTCAAGAGCCATATGTCTAATCTGGACTTTTTCATTAATTTTTAATTGTACACAATACTCAAACTGTCTTTTTTTATTTCCACTGTTAAATTTTGCAATTTTAATTTGAGGTTTTCCTTTGATATGCCTTGTATTGGCATAAGGTTGTCCGTTTCCCTTTCTATAACAAGCACCATGCATATCAAAGAAACTTCAATAACCCTATTTTAACGATTAGCATAACATATGGAGATCTCGAGTAATTTTGAGTATATTATGCAGAATTATTATATCGCAACACCTCTAAACGAGGTATGTCATTTGATTTTGAAACAAAGATCTCAGCAAAATTCATAGATGAAAAAACCATTGTACTTAATCCAAAAATGCAGAATATTTTGACAGAACGAGGGTTTGGTGAACTACAAAATAATACATTGGTATTAGATTCATTTGAAACATTATATCTCTTGTATAACAATAAACTTGAATTAAAAAAAGTAAATAAAAATATCATTTTTGATGAATTAATTCAAAAATACACCCAAAAGGATGATGATACTCTAACTAGATTTCTGCTTTATAGAGACTTACGAACTAAAGGTTATGTTGTGAAAGATGGTTTTGGATTTGATTCTGATTTTAGAGTATATGAAAAGGGGAATTATGGAAAAAAAGATGCTAAATTTCTTATTTTTGCATTCAATGAAGGTACTCAACAAAAAATTGGAAAATTGTATAAAAACATTCAAGAAATTACGCAAATGGGTAAGGAGCCTATTATTGCAGTAATTGAACGTCGTGGAGAAATAATATATTATAAAATCAATAAAATGAATTTCTTAGAAAATCAATCTGAACTTGAAATGAAGGATTTTAATTTTAATTAGGATTTACAGCCCATTCTGAAGAATATTTCAATAAACTATTTCTTTCAGCAAATTCAAAATCATAGACCTTGACAGATGATGTTTCATCAAGCCATAATTTTTCAAAATCTTTAATTTTTGTTTCAACTCTTGATTTATCATTCCATGATGTGAACACATCAATTGTTTCAAAATTCTTTGCTCTTCTGGCTAACATGACGCTTGATGTACCTGAAAAAACAACTGAGTCTCCATTTGCATCCCTGAAAATTCCCACCTTCTCAGAAAATGTACCATCAATATCTTCTGAACTTGGAATTCCAATCTTCAACATAAGATTTCCATCATTAACCAATCTTCTAATTTGTTCTAACTTTACATCTCTGATTAACTCTGGATTAAAATTCTTCCAACTATTTCCGTTTTTTGAAAATAATTTTGTCATCATATTCAAATCTTTTATTCCAAATTGGTGCCCTGATATCAGTCTCATTCTTGCATTTGGCGTTGAATTATGAAATCCTAGCGATAATGTAGTTAAACCACTTAATGTCACATATTCGACTGCTCTATCATATTCGATACAATTATTCAAACAAGGAATTAAGAAATCTGAAACTATATCATCTTCATCTGATCTGTATTGTTCTTTTAATTTTAATTTTCTAAGTTCCATAATATACTAAATATTGTTGAGAGTTAAAATCTTGTTATAATGGTGCTCCCATCGGGATTTGAACCCGAGTCACTGCCTTGAGAGGGCAATATGCTTGGCCGGACTACACTATAGGAGCTGTTTTGACAAGAAATTTGTCATAATTAAACGAATCCGCATTATTTCTTCATCTAAAAAAATTCAATGATTATACATAATTGAAAAAAGTTTTCAATAATGGGAATAATTACTTGTTGAAGGAAAACTTATCATGAACTTGGATGAAATTATTAAAATTATTGGTCCGACTAACTCTCCAATTGCAATAGGTGGATACAATTCTGATGATTTTGACACTGATTGCAACATCCACAATTTAGTTATCTTTGATGGAAAAGAAACATCTGATGAAATTATCAATCATGAATCAAAAATTCTAAAGATTTCCCACGGCAATCTATCAGAAACTAGCACTGAAAATTTAATTTATTATGATAATCTAGAAATCATCCAAGATCCGGAATGGGAACTTAAGATGTTAGTATCTAAAATACAAGAAAAGAAAAACCAATTGTTTTCCACATCTTCAAAAACTGCTCTTGTTGAATCTCAACTATCATTATCTAAGGCTAAAAATGCTCTAGAAAATGAGGATCCATTTGTTTCATGCTGGATAAAATGTGGCATAGTTTCTCTTATAGATTCAATTCTTTTACAAAATAATATTTTACCAAATCCAGTTCATGCGCTATCTTCTATACGAAGTTTGAAACAAAAAGATACAAGTCAATTTGTCGATAAAATCATCTCTGAAACAGGAATTGAAAGAGCAACTTCTTCATTATTGCCTAGAATGTTAAAATCAACTTGTGGTTTTTCTGACATGATTGAAAAAAATCAAAATTCCACTATTATTGAAACAAAGGCTAACTATCTAATTGAAAATTCTTTATTATCTGATTGTTACTTGTATCTAAATTTTCAAAACAAAATTAACTTTTACAAAATTAAAAATTCATTGAATCTAAACTCAGATAAAATTCATGTTTTGAAAACTGCATTTGATCTTACACACACACCTTCTGAATTAACTTCCTCAATCGATTCAATGAATGAAATCATTGATAAATTATTAAGCATCAGTTTCAATGTTAATAAAAAATCAAAGAATCCTTAAAACCAAGTTCATAACTATTAGAGCATGACAGATCAAGCATGCGGATGCGAAGCAGCTACAGGCGATCCAGACTATGAATGTGATTGTGCAATGCAAGGAACTTGCCTTTGTGCTAATGATTGCAAATGTACCGTGGATGTCTGCAAAGAAGCAGTATCTCAGCTAAACCCATAGAAAAAATACAACTTTTTCTTCTTTTTTATTTTATTTTATCATTGTAAAACCTATCAAACATTAAATATGCTCACAACAGTCTGAATTTTGTGAAACTACCAATCATTATTGCAACATTTTCACTACTATTGATAATTCCACTAGCATCTCAAAATTCATTTGCTCAAGTTAATTCAGGTGGATTTCAAGCAGGCGGTGTAAATGTTGATGGGTCTTGGTATGTTGGTGAAGGTCTCAAAGTCGGTGACTATTTCAGCTTTAACGTATGTCATGTAGATTATTTAGATTGTTCAGATTTTGACATGGCACTGTGGGTTCAAGAAGAAGTTCGTGTTGGAACTGAGGATAAATTTAGAATGCAAGTTTTGGTTTATGATGGTAGTAAAATTGTTAAAGGAGTAATGGATGTTGGTCAAGTTGCACCAGAACCTACTGGCGGAACTGAAGAAATCTCTTCATATCGAAGTGTTTACAAGTCTTCTATTGCTTGGCTTTCTGCATTTGCAACAAAAGAAATAGAAGACGATGGAGTATACTTAACTGGAAAAGGCCCACGAGAATTTAGAGCAGCTTCTTGGGGAAAGATTGGAAATATTGGTGGTCAACAAATCTTGCCTTCTGCTGAACAAACTATTTCAGTTGGAGCTGGTCAATTTGATTCAATTCTACTTACTTGGAAGACAGGTGGTCAACAAAGTAAAGCTTGGATTGTAGATGAATTTCCATTTCCAATCAAAGCTAAAACTTTCATGCATGTTTCCCAAGGTATTCCTCCAGTAGAATATGATTTTGAACTATTAGATTACAAAGAAAATGTATCTTCCAATCCATTTGTAAATGTTGAAACTACAGCTGCAAAACAAGCTGCTGCAGGATGTCCTGCAGAGTATCAAAAGACAAAATTTAATGAATCTACAAATACATTTTCAATGATTGTTAAAGGTGTCATTGGTCCAAAAATTGTAAAACAAGGATGTGATATTGAGATGTTCATTGATTTCAAGCGAATGGTAAATCCTACTGAATTTGTAGACCAAGTACATTATGATATTGTAGTATTTGGTGATACATCAAAACCTCCAATCAAAACAGTTTCTGCTGAAGAAGGAAGAGCTGAATTATACACCGCATCTGGTCAAACATATAGATTCGTGTTGGCAGATCAGCCTCCTGGAATATACACATATGCAATAGTCGTTTATGGTACTGGTCCTGAACACATTCTAGGTGGTAATCCTGACACATCTGGATTAATGACATTTGAAATTGAAGTCGTAAAAGGTGGAGACACATCATTTTCTGCACCTCCTAATGCATCAATCACTGATATTCCACAATGGGTAAAAAATAATGCCGAATGGTGGGCAGACGGACAAATTGATGATGCATCATTTGTTAGCGGCATACAATATTTGATTAATCAGGGAATAATGAAAATTCCTCAAACTGCACAAGGCAGCGGTTCTGGTTCTGATGGAATTCCAGAATGGATTAAAGGTAATGCAGAATGGTGGGCTGCAGGTCAAATAGACGATAATACATTTGTTAGCGGCATACAGTGGTTAATTTCAAATGGAATTATGAGAATATCTTAAAATTGGAATTGATGTGAAAATATGACCGGTCTATTTAGTTATCCAAAACGAAAACTTCGAAAATTAATAACTCAAGGTGAATATGAAAAAGCTGAAGAATTCGGCCAGGAATTAGAAGCAAAATTTTCCAAGGATCCTGATTTTCTATTCATCATGGGAAGTATGTATTATATGCTAAATGAGGAAGAAAAGACACTACATTACCTTGACAGGGTTTTGGAAATGAATCCATATGATGTTGAATCATTGTCTTTAAAATTACGTGTTTATCAATTCCGAGCTGAAAACCAAGAAGATCAAGAATTAAAGCAAAATGAACTTAATGTTGTTATTGATTGCTGTAGAAAAATTCTAGATGAAACGCCAGATAATTTTCAAGTACGCGATCTCATTACCGAACTAGAATCTCAATCCTGACTATTTTTCAATAGATACACATTTTCCAAAAGCCATTCACAAAATTCTATAACTGGTTGAGTGAATTCATACCAGATATGTAGTGAATGTGGAAGGATATCGATTTTATCTTGTATATTGCCATTAAAAATTATTCTTACGCCTTCCTTGTCCTCATACATGTATGCGTCTTCTGTTTTGATATCTCCTAAAATTTCTAAAGCCTTTTCTTTAATTATTTCTCTGTCCATAGGAAACCGTTTTTTTTCCATATCTATAATTAGACTAAGGTCTTGTTTTCCATACATCTCAAAGTTATCTATTTTTCCTTCATGTGGAAAATTAACTAATAACTCAATATTGTATTTTTTACCAACTTTCTTGCCTATTTCACCAATTTCTTTGTAAGCCATCCCTGGATTTTTTTTTAATAGAAAACGTATTTGTGGTAAATTTGATTTTAATGTTTTTTGTAAATCCTCTGTAATTGTTTTAAACATATTCCATATTTGGATAATGCCATATTTAGATTAGTTTTTTTAGAATAGAATATCTGGAATAAACATGGCAATGCCCATGAATAATGATGAAATGGATCCTGATGAAGGAGGAGCCGAAAGAACATCAAATGTTACTGATTACAAAAGAACATGTATTGATTTTATTGAAGACATATCCGGAAGTTATTTTGAATGGATAGATTACTATTCTAAGAATAAACAAATTGATGAAAATGAAGATAAGAAAAGAAGAACTGAAATTTCAGCTGTAGTAGAAAAAACAAACACTTGGCTAGCAAAAGTTCCTATGACTATCAAAGCTGTTGATGTTGTAATGAATGACGGAATACAAAAAATGGCCGAATCAACTGCAGGAAAACCATTCCAAATTGGAGTTTTTATTAATAAAATATCTGAATACACAATGGCAAAACCAGGAATAATTGACATTCATGTAAAAGCTTCGGGAAGAGATGGAAGAAACGTAAAGCTAGGTTCTCATGCTCAGGATGAGAGATTTAGAATTGAATCTACAGGAAAAGTATTTTTTGATGAAGAAAATATTCCTAAAAATGAATTTGATACAATGGATATACATCTAAAACTTAATGCTAGTAAATGTGTTCAAAGAGATGTTATTTCATTTACCGTTATAGTCAGTGAAATGAAAGATGGAAATGAATATGACCGTAGAGGCTTATCTACTATAATCCATATTGTCTAACTATTATCCAATAATTTTATCTCTAGTACTATTCTTGCTTCTTTTTGTCTACTTTCTTCTGTATACTTCAAATTTGAAATCTTCTGCGCAAGTTCATCTTCTTCAACTAGTCTAGCTAAACCTGAAAATTCATTTCCGTCAAACTCCACTTTTACTTGCGGATGTGCAATAGCATTTTTTAACCAATCACTATTTGGATTTCGCCTAGAAAAATAAATCATATCGTTGTAAGTAACAGCTTTTGCCCACACTTTGTGTTCTTTTCCTGATTTCCTACCTTTAGTTTTTAGTATAGCTTTGAATGTTAAATTGTTAATAATTTTCATCTTTACCTAAATGCCATAACAAATCCAAACATTGCAATAACACATGAACCGCCAACGCCCACCAAATACATGATTTTGTTTCCTTGCATAAATTGAATTATATCATAGATTATTTAAAATATGTAGCATTTTCTTTAGGAAGTAAATTATATTCTCATTCTCAAAGTTAGTTATGAACGCTATAGAGATTAATTCCTTAACAAAAAATTTTAAAAATTCTACGGCTGTGGATAATATCTCTCTTAGTGTAGAAGAAGGTGAAATTTTTGGATTTCTAGGTCCAAATGGTGCTGGGAAGAGTACTACGATGATGATTTTAACAACATTACTGAAACCTACATCTGGAAATGCATCTGTTTATGGGCATGATGTAATCACAAATCCTTCAAACGTTCGTAAGAATATTGGATTTGTTCAACAAGAAATTGGAATTGATGAATATCTCACTGCTCGAGAAAATCTACAATTTCAATGCAAGATAAGTCAAATTCCTAAGGAACAAACCCAAAAACGAATAGAAGAGGTAATTGATTTAGTTGAATTAACTGAAAAACAAGATGAACAATCAATCACATTTTCTGGCGGAATGAGAAAAAGACTTGATATTGCTTGTGGTCTAATTCATAGACCGAAAGTCCTATTCTTGGATGAGCCTACGGTTGGGTTGGATATTCAAACACGAAGGAAAATTTGGGAATACATACGAAAAATTCACAAAGAGTTTGGAATGACAATTTTTGTTTCAACACACTATATGGAAGAAGCAGATAGTTTGTGTGACAGAGTTGGTATTATTGATTATGGGAAAATTCAGATAGTTGATACTCCTGAATCTATGAAAAATAAACTAGAAACTGACATGATTACATTTTCTATAATTCCTGATGAAAATAAACAAGAACAATTCATAAATAAAATTAAATCATTTGAACTTACAAAAAATGTTGAGATTAACGGAAACAATATGGTCGTTCAATCTTCTAATTCAACTCAAGTGATACCAAAAATCTTCCAAGCATCATCTGAATTTGGAATATCTATTGATTCATTCGTATTGAACAAACCAACGTTAGATGATGTTTTCATTTCACATACTGGACATAATTTACGTGATGACACTACTGGTAAATTTAACAAAAGAAAGGAATTCAATCAATCAAGGAGACGTGCACTATGATTATTCATGATACATATGCAATTTTTTGGCGTGAAATGAAACGTTATAGAAAATCAAAGAGTGGTGTAATAATTCGATTAATTCAACCTGCAATATGGATTGTAGTTATGGGAAATATCTTTGCTGGAACTCAACCGTTGATACAATCAGTTGGATTTGATGGTGAATATATTGAATTCATGGCTCCAGGAGTTTTGATTTTAACTGCAATATTCACTAGTATTTTTGGTGGTGTAAACACCTTATGGGACAGACGTTATGGTTTCATGAATAAAGCGCTAACATCTCCAATCTCACGCTCATCAATTGCATTAGGAAAAATGCTTGCAATATCTATGATTGCTGCATTTCAATCAAGTTTGATTCTTGGTATGGCGCTGGCACTTGGTGTTAGTATGCCTCATCTTTGGATGATTGCCCCAATTATGGGAATTGTAATATTATTCTCAATTGGTTTTTCAGGAATTTCTGTTATGGTTGCAGCTGCTGCAAAATCCCAAGAAACATTCTGGGGAATAATTAATTTTTTAGGAATGCCATTATTCTTGCTTAGTCCTGCATTATTCCCACTTGAATTAATGCCAGATTGGCTTGCATCTGTTGCAGCCTTTAATCCTGTTAGTTATACTGTAATTCTTGTAAGAGAGATGATGTCTGGTTATGTCGATAGTCTGTCTGCAATGACTAGTATCGCTGTTTTAGGAATATTTAGTATCTTAATGATTGGTCTTGCAAGTTATGTATTCACTCGTGACGTCAACAAGCCCTTTTAGGTATAATTTCAAAGCAAATTCCCTCTTAAACACCGCAAAGTCACTCAATTTTTGACAAGAATTGTAAAAAATACTCACACGGTTGATCTTGAGGACATTTTTAGAGCATTTCTTGATGCATCTACAGATATTCCTAGTCTTAGCATTGACTGTATCGTTAGCTGGTATTTCATATATTGAAAATGTTAATGCTGCAAGTGGTCATAATTTTGAATCTCAATGGGGGCAAGCAGGAATTTTCAAATCTGGATTTTTCTTAAGCCCTCAACATTTGGCATTTGATTCAGAAAATAATGTCTATGTAACTGATCTTGGAAACTCGCGTGTTCAGAAATTTGATTCTACAGGAAATTTTCTTATCGAGTGGGGAAATAGAGGAAGTAGTGATGGAGAATTTGGACATCCTACCGGAATTGCCGTTTCTGATGAATTTGTATTTGTAGTTGATAACAAAAATCATAATATACAAAAATTTACTCTTGATGGAGAATTTATTTCAAAATGGGGTGGATTCGGAAAAGATAATGGATTTTTTAAATCTCCACGCGGAATAATTGTTTCTGATTATGAATCTGTTTATGTTGTAGATTCTGGTAATGCAAGAATTCAAAAATTTACTCTTGACGGAGAATTCATTTCTGGTTTTGGACAAAGTGGGAAACGTGGAGGTAATTTTGTTAGCCCTGTAGATATTGCAATTAATTCTGATAAAATTTATGTAACTGATCCAAATCAAAATAAAATTATTGTCTTTGATTTAGAAGGTAATTTAGAGAATATATTCAATGACAGTATTGGTGGTAAACCAATTTATCCTGAAGGAATAATTTTTGATGAAGAAGATAATTTTTACATTGTTGATTATAGGAATAATAGAATAATTCATTACAATGAATTTGGTGTTTCATTATCTATATTTGGCCAAATGGGAAATGATAACGGCCATTTCAAATTTCCAAAAGATGTTGCTATATCAAATGATGGATATCTTTTCATCACTGACACACAAGGACATCGTATACAAAAATTTTCCACTCCTTTAGTTCAGAATTCTCTAATAATTGAAGAAGAACAAAACCTGCAAACAGAAATTACTCCTGAATCTGAAAAAATTGAAGATGTCAAGACTCCATTACAACCTGTAATCCCTATTCCAAATGATTTCCAAAAACCTGTAATTTTAGTTCCTGAAGATATTTTGGTGGAGGCAACTGGACCATTAACCTCCATAGATATTGGCGAGGCAATGGCAACTGATGAAAGTGGAATTTATTCTCTAACAAATAATGCTCCATCCTCATTTCCTCTAGGAATTAACACTATAATCTGGACTGCTGTTGATGGTGCTGGAAATATGGCCATTGCTTCTCAAACAGTCACAATCCAAGATTCCACTCCACCAAAAATTTCTGCCATAGATGATATTTCCCTAGAAGCAAAATCATCTAGTCAAAATCTGGTAACATTGACTATTCCTGAAATATATGATGAAGTAGGTGTAATGTCAACCACTAACGATGCACCAGAAGTATTCCCACTTGGTGAAACAATCGTAACTTGGACTGCAACTGACGTTATAGGAAACATCTCAAATCTTAGCCAATCAATTATTTTGGTAGATTCAACTGCCCCTCGTATTGCATTTTCTGAAGATTTAATTATTGAAGCATCTAGTTTAGAAGAAAATATACTTGAATTAGTTATTCCCGAAACATCGGACGATGTTGAGGTCATATCAGTAACTAACGATGCACCTACAGTATTTCCACTTGGTGAAACAATCGTAACTTGGACTGCAACAGACTCTTCAGGCAATTCTTCATCACAATCTTATACAATTACATTCGTAGATACAATTATTCCTGAAATTTTAACCTCTGACGAAACATTTGAAGCAACTATCTTTGGTGGGACAAACACACCATTAGAATTTCCAGAAATTATTGACATTCAAAATGCAGAATTAACTAACGATGCTCCTACAGTATTTCCACTTGGTGAAACAATCGTAACTTGGACTGCAACAGACTCTTCAGGCAACTCCGCCTCAGCAACTCAAACTATAATCGTAGTTGACACAACTTCTCCAATTCTCATTGCACCTGAAAATCTCACAATAGAAGCCGAGAGTACACTAACTCAAATTGAAAATCTTGGTGAATTTGTTGCTGAGGATATATCTGGAATAACCACAGTCACTAACGATGCACCAGAAGTATTCCCACTTGGTGAAACAATCGTAACTTGGACTGCAACAGACGATTATGGTAATTCAATATCAAATACTCAATCAATCACTGTTTTAGATACAATTTCACCTGTAATTATGGCACCATCTGATTTCCAACTTGAGGCTAGTCATATTGAAAATAATGTCATTGATCTAATTGGCGTTAGAGCATCAGATGATGTTGAAGTTATATCCATCACTAACGATGCACCTACAGTATTTCCACTTGGTGAAACAATCGTAACTTGGACTGCAACAGACTCTTCAGGCAACTCAGCTTCAGATTCACAACAAATTTCAGTTATAGATACAACCATTCCATCTATCATCGCTCCAAATGATATTCAAGTTGAGATATATGATAAATTAGGTGTGGAAATTGATACTGGTATTCCTACATCTGATGATGTTATCGATTCTCAACCTGTAATCACTAACGATGCTCCTACAGTATTTCCACTTGGTGAAACAATCGTAACTTGGACTGCAACAGACTCTTCAGGCAACTCCGCCTCAGCAACTCAAACTATAACCGTAGTTGACACAACTTCTCCAATTCTCATTGCACCTGAATCAATAATACAAGAAGCAATTAATCATGAAGCAAATCCTGTAAGAATTGGAATTTCTGAATATACTGACATAATGGATATAACATCAATCACTAACGATGCACCAGAAGTATTTCCACTTGGTGAAACAATCGTAACTTGGACTGCAACAGACTCTTCAGGCAACTCCGCCTCAGCAACTCAAACTATAACCGTAGTTGACACAACTTCTCCGGTAGTAGAAAATTTTGATTCATTAACATTTGAAGCAACAGCTCAAAATGCTAATTTGGTTGAAATACCTTTGATTACTGCATCTGATAATACTGAAATTATATCAATCACTAACGATGCACCTGTTTTATTTGAATTTGGAACCACTATCATAAATTGGTCTGTTGTTGATATTATTGGCAATCAATCTGTTGTAGAACAACAAATTGACATAATCGACACAACTCTACCAACAATCATATCTCCTGTTGATGTGGAAGTTGAAGCAACATCCATGGAAAACAATCTTGTTGAATTTGGATTCGCAGAAGCATCTGATCAGGTTGAAATATCAACAATCACTAACGATGCACCTACCGTATTTCCACTTGGTGAAACAATCATAATCTGGACTGCAACAGACTCTTCAGGCAACTCCGCTTCAGCAACTCAAACCATAACCGTAGTTGACACAACTGCCCCAGTCATAACTACTCCTGAGAATATAACATCAAATGCAACTTCAAAATTAAATAATATTGTAGAACTAGAACAAATTTCGGTAATTGATTCTATCAGTACTGTTCAAATCACAAATAATGCTCCATCATACTATGAATTTGGTGAAACAATCGTAACTTGGACTGCAACAGACTCTTCAGGCAACTCCGCCTCAGCAACTCAAACTATAACCGTAGTTGACACAACTGCCCCAGTCATAACTACTCCTCAAAACATCATTGTAGATGCTGTAAATACTGAAACTCTCCTTGAAATTGGATCGGCAACTATAGATGATATTATTGATGATAGACCAATTATTACTAACGATTCACCTACAGTATTCCCACTTGGTGAAACAATCGTAACTTGGACTGCAACTGACAAATTTGGAAACACATCCTCATCCTTGCAAACAATTTCTGTCCAAACATGTGGGAATGATCCTTTATCATACAATCTGATTGTCGGTTCTGAAGAAGATGATATACTAATTGGTACTGCATTATCTGACTTAATTTTTGCAAATGGTGGAGATGATATTATTTCTGGTGATAAAGGAAATGATTGTATTCTTGCAGGTGATGGTGATGATATAATTTTTGGAAATCAAGGTAATGATCATATTTCTGGTCAAGGAGGTAATGACATCATTAAAGGTCAATCAGGTGAAGACTTTGTCTTTGGAGGTCTAGGATTAGACGTTATTGATGGTGGAGATGATATTGATACCTGTAAAGTAATTGATGAACAAAGTTATGATATTGTAATAAAGTGTGAGTCAAATGAATAAAATTCTAATAATTCTTGCAACACTTGCAATAACAAGTGTACTTGTCTCATCTTCACTTCCTGATTCTGAAGCAAAGTTATGGGATTTTTTAGTTGATATTGAATTTCTAAAAAGCCCAATCAATGAAGGAAAAAATCCAATACTAATTGGTACTGTAGTTGATCATGCCTACCGTCCATTATCAAACATTGACGTAAAACTAACTATTGCAGGAGAGTCTCACATGTTGAAAACAGACGGAAATGGTGAGTTTGGTAAACAAATTGATGTGAGTGAACTCAAACCTCGTACATACTCTATACTTGTTTTTGCTACTGATGAAAATGGAAAGAAGGGTATGGCACGTACAACCTTGGAAGTATCTGGTCATACAGAAAAATCTGCAAAATATGAAAGACAATTGGAATCTATGGAATTGGCAAATGACTTATCCAAACTTCGTCTAAATTCAAATGATCCGATATCGGTAATCTTATATCAACATTATTTGAAATTACAAGAAAATGCAGCTCAAGCAAAATATGAAGAAAAATTGTTGGACCTTCCTCAACAAAAAATTCGTGATGCTAGACAAATGATACATGAAAAATTGACGCAATCCATAGATGAACGCCCACTTATCACTCGAGCTTTTGACGATTCAACAAAATTAGGTAAATTTTTACAAAACCTTGATGATGAAAAGCGAACACTCTTTGAGTTACAACTCAACTCTACAAAATTACGTTTTAGTGAAGCTCAAAATATAATGCAAGATATTTTGAAAAATGGAGGAACTACAAGTGATGCCAGAGCTGCATATTTTGATTATCTTTCTATAACTCAAGAAGAAATGAACTCATTCACACAAAATATTGAAAAAACAGAAATTTCTTCTAAACCAATAACAAATTCCACAGAAAATTAACCAAATTTCTGTTAGATTAATAATTCCCTAATCTATACAAAATCATATTGAATAATTCTAAAAAATTATTCTCAGATGCAAAAAAAGTAATTCCTTCTGGGGTAAATAGTCCTGTACGATATTTTGAACCATATCCATTCTTTGTAAAACGTTCACAAGGTTCTTCTCTATGGGATGAGGATGGAAATCAGTTTGTTGATTTCTGTAATGGTTATGGCGCATTATTGTTAGGTCATACAAGAAAAGAAATCATTACTGCAGTATCAAATCAAATGAAAAAAGGTACACTGTACACTACTCCTACGGCATTGGAAATAGAATTATCAAAATTAATCATAAACAATTTTCCTTCCATGAAAAAAGTAAGAACCATGAATACTGGTGCGGAAGCGACAATGACTGCAATTCGACTTGCAAGAGGTTTTACAAAAAAGAAAAAAATTATCAAGTTTGAAGGTTGTTATCATGGTGCATATGATACTGTTTTAGTTAAAGCAGGTTCTGGTTCTGCACATAATGGAATTTCCATTTCTGATGGTGGTCTAGATGAAGTTTCTCGTAATACTCTTGTCGTGCCTTACAACGATATTGATGAACTTGAAAAAACATTATCTAAAAATAAAGATGTGGCTGGATTGATTGTTGAACCTGTGCTAGCAAACATGGGTTTGGTCTTACCTGAAAAAAACTTCCTTAAGGATCTAAGAAAAATTACTAATCAATTTGACATTCCATTGATATTTGATGAAGTTGTAAACGGTTTTAGAATTTCTGAAGGTGGCGCACAACAAAAATTCGGTATCAAGCCTGATATCACAACTTTAGGTAAAGCCTTAGGAAATGGTTTTACCATATCTGCTGTAGGAGGTAAAAATGAAATCATGAATCTATTATCTCCTGATGGAAAAGTTTACCAAGCAAGTACTTATGCAGGTAATCCGATATCTGTTGCCGCTGCAATAAGCTCAATCAAAACAATAAACAAAATAAAAAATAAACTATATCCTAAATTAGAGAGATATTGTAAAATTATGGTTGATGAAATAGATGATCTTGCAACTGATTATAAAATACCACATACAATCAATTCTATAGCATCCATGTTCCAAATCTTCTTTACAAATCAAAAAGTTATTGATTATAAAACATCAAAAAAATCAAGTACAAAAAAATTCCATAAATTATTTACAAATTTACTAAAAAATGGAATATTCACTGCACCTTCACAATATGAAACTGTATTTTTATCTGATTCACACACAGATCAAAATATTACAAAAGCATTAGGAGCTTATGGCTTGTCATTAAAAGCGGTGAAAAATTGAGTATAAAATTAGGAACACGTGGAAGTCCGCTCTCTTTGGCACAAACTAGTTGGGTATTAGATGAATTGAAAAATACTAATCCTTCTTTGACGTTTGAAATCGAAAAAATTACAACTAAGGGTGACACTGACACACGACCGTTATTTGCAATGGAGCAAAAAGGAATATTCGAAAAAGAAATTGATCGTGCAGTATCTGAAAAACAAGTAGATTTTGCTGTTCATAGCATGAAAGATGTTCCTTCTGATTTAGATTCATCATTAACTATTGCATGTGTTCCAAAACGTGAGTCTGTTAATGATGTTTTAATTACAAATGATGGTTTTTCACTTGATTCAATTCCCTCAGGTTCAACAGTTGGAAGTAGTAGTCTACGACGTGCAGTTCAAATTTCAAGAAAACGTCCTGATCTAAATGTTAAACCAATTCGAGGAAATATTGAAACAAGAATTAACAAAGTCACTGAAAAGAAAATTGATGGTATTGTTCTTGCAAAAGCTGGAATTTCTAGACTAGGTGTAGATACAAAACATTCTCTTTTATCAAAAGATGAATTTCTTCCATCACCAGGTCAAGGAGCATTAGCCATTATCTGTAGAAGCGACGATTCAAAAACAATTGAAATGTTAAAAAAAATAGAAGATAAAAACTCAAGAATTGAAGTAGAAGCTGAACGTTCATTATCTGAACATATTGATTCAGGTTGTAGATTTCCTGTTGGTGCATATGCTTCTGTAAAGTCAGATTCATTAATTCTAAAGGTAGGTGTTTATTCTATGGATGGAAAAAAATCAATATTAATCGAAGAAAATGGGACAATCGATAATCCATTTGAATTAGGTAAAAAAATTGGTAATGAATTAAAATCACAAGGTGTATCAGAGATTGCTTCTAATTGGAGAGAAAAACTGGAAGAGTGGAATAAACAATGACTGGAAAAGTATACTTAGTTGGAGCAGGACCTGGAGATCCAAAATTAATCACATTACGTGCAATTGAATTATTGAAAGAAGCTGATGTGGTGCTATATGATAGATTGGTCAGCAAAAAAATAATTTCTATGATTCCAAAGCGTACAAAAGCTATCTATGTTGGCCGTGCTGTTGGTGATGATACAAGACATCAAGATGGAACAAATGAATTAATGGTCAAATATGCAAAATTAAACAAAAAAGTTGTTCGACTAAAAGGTGGTGATCCAATTATTTTTGGACGAGGCGGAGAAGAAGCTGAATTTCTTAAATCTTTCAAAGTAAAGTATGAAATTGTTCCTGGAATAACTTCTGGAATTGGTTCTGCAACATATGCTGGAATTCCGTTAACACATAGAAAATATGCTTCTTCTGCTGTATTTGTGACTGGTCATGAAGATCCAGAAAAGAATGAAGAAATTGTCAAATGGAAAAAACTTGCAAAATCAGTTGATACCATTGTAATAATGATGGGACTCTCAAGAATTGGAATAATATCAAAACAACTCATTGCTGGCGGAATGAAAAAATCAACTCCTGTTGCGGTAATTCAAAATGGAACAACTCCAAAACAAAAAATGATTGTTGGCACTTTAACTAGTATTGCTGGTAAAATTAAAAAAGAAAAAATGGCTCCTCCTGCAAATATAATTATAGGTGAGGTTGTTAAACTGCATAAAACTATTGGATGGAAAAAATGAGCCAAGAAAAAACTATTGCTATAACACGTTCAAAAGATGATTCTGAAGAGTTTATACAATTAATCACTAAACATAATGCAACTCCTATAACACTTCCAACTATTGAACTTGTTAGTAAAGGTGAAAAAATAGTTGATGATTTTTTAACATCTGTTAAAACTGAGAATCCTGACTATTCTGTATTCATGAGTTCTAAGGCTGTCAAACTATTAATCGAAAGTTCTAAAAAAATCTCAAAATTTGAAGAATTGAGATTGGCAATTACTAATACTATTGTTATTGCAGTTGGTCCTAAAACCAAAGAAGCATTAGAAAATGAAAACATTAGAGTCTCACACATGCCAACTAGATATTCCTCTGTTGGAGTTGGTGAAGTATTTACAAAATTGAACGCTGTTGGAAAAAAGGTAATTGTGCCTAGAAGCGGTGCATCCACTCCATTCTTAAAGGAACTTCTTGAAAAAATTGGACTTGAAATAATTGAATTATATCTTTATGATGTTTGTGCATTTCGAGATACCACACAATGGAATGAATTTCGTTCATTATTTTCAAAAAATTCTGTTGATGGAATAATTTTTACAAGTGCATCATCTGTTAGAGCGTTTTTTGAAATAATGACAAAAGACTTTGAACATTCTCAACTTTTAGAAAATCTACAAAAAACCAAAGTAATTGCTATAGGTCCATTTACCGCCGATGAACTCAAAAAATTTGACGTTCAAAACATTATTGCTGATGTCCACACTGTGGCTGGTTCAGTTGATGTAATGGTAAATGAACTCTCATTAGCTTAACCTATTTAGCCTAGCCTAAATTTCCTCGGACTTTTATAATAACAACGTTGTATTTACTGTATGGCAACTGAAAATTTTGACATGGATTATTCCAAGTATGATTTCAAAGACTCTACTGAAATGTATGTCCATTTGAGTAAAAAAGGTCTTTCAAAAGACACCGTAATTGGAATAAGCAAAATGAAAGATGAGCCACAATGGATGCTTGATTTTAGATTAAGATCATATGAGGCATTTATGAAAAGACCAATGCCAAATTGGGGTGCAGATCTTAGCCATATTGATTTTCAAAATATTTACTATTACGCAAAAGCTTCTGAGAAGACTGAAAAAAACTGGGATGATGTTCCAGAAGATGTCAAAAATACATTTGATAAACTAGGTATTCCTGAAGCAGAAAAAAAATTCCTTGCAGGAGTTGGTGCACAATACGAATCAGAAGTAGTTTACCATAATCTCAGAGAAGATTTAGCAAAACAAGGTGTCTTATTTTTAGATACTGACAGTGCTCTAAAGGAACATCCAGAAATATTCAAAAAATACTTTGGAAAAATGATTCCTCCTGAAGATAATAAATTTGCAGCATTAAACAGTGCAGTATGGAGTGGAGGTTCATTCATCTACATTCCTCCTGGAGTTAAAGTTGACATGCCATTACAAGCATACTTTAGAATTAACGCAGAAAACATTGGTCAATTTGAAAGAACTCTTATCATTGCAGATGAGGGTTCTGAAGTTCATTATATTGAAGGTTGTACTGCCCCAGTCTATTCATCAGAGTCATTACACTCTGCTGTAGTAGAACTTGTTGCACACAAAGATGCAAAATTAAGATATACCACAATTCAAAACTGGAGTAACGATGTATACAATCTTGTCACTAAACGTGCTTATGCATATGAAGGAGCATCAGTTGAATGGATTGATGGTAACATTGGAAGTAAAATTACAATGAAATATCCTGGAATCTATTTGATGGGTCAAAAAGCCTATGGTGAGACTTTGTCTATTGCTTTTGCAGGAAAAGGTCAACACCAAGATACGGGTGCAAAGATGGTTCATCTTGCACCTAATACAACATCTAAAGTTACTTCAAAATCTGTTAGTCGTTCTACTGGTCGTTCAACTTACAGAGGATTACTAAATGTTGCAAAAGGTGCAACTAATGTGAAATCTACTGTTAGATGTGATGCATTACTTCTAGACGAAACATCAAAAACTGATACTTATCCATACATGGAAATTAACCAAGAAGATGCAACTATAACTCATGAAGCAACAGTTGGAAAAATTGGTGATGATCAGATTTTCTACTTGATGACTCGTGGATTTTCTGAAGAAGAAGCATTAACTCTAATTGTTAATGGTTTCATGGAACCATTCACAAAAGAACTCCCAATGGAATATGCAGTAGAATTAAACCGACTCATCAAATTAGAGATGGATAATTCAGTCGGTTAGAATTAATCTATCGTGTGGTAAATCATGGAACAAACACTATCCTCAATTCAATCTTCTTTAGTTGAAGAAATTTCATCTTCAAAAAATGAACCTCAATGGCTTAAAGAATATAGAAAAAATTCACTTAGCATCTATAATGAATTGCCTGCTGAGGTATCTCCACTCTATGGAAAATATACTGATGCAAAACGTATGGATCCAGAAATGGTCTCATTATCTATAAACTCCAATTCAAAATTACCTGATTTCCTTTCAAAACGTGTTGAAGAAGTAAAAAAAGAAAATGGTCTGATACAAGTAGGAACTAATATTATTTCTACTAACTTGTCTGACGAATTAAAATCCAAGGGCGTTGTTATTTCATCTATTGATGATGCATTACAACAACATCAAGAACTAATAGAGAAAACAATCAAATCTTCAAATTCTAATGAAGATAAGTATACTGCATTAAACAATGCCGCATTTAATTCTGGATTATTTGTTTACATTCCAAAAAATCAAATCATAGATGAACCAATTCATCTATTTTCTTGCTTGTCTGATGATGGTTTATCAACAATATCTCGAAATATCATAATTGTTGAAGATAATGCTAAAGCAAATCTAGTTCAGGAATTATACTCCCCACAAAATGGAAAACAACAAGCCTATCTTGAATTATTGAATACTAGTATTGGCGCAAATAGTAGTCTTGATGTCACATCACTGCAAATGATGGATCAATCATCAATTAACTTCTCTACTCGAAGTTCACATCTTGCACAGGATTCAAAAATTAACTGGTATCTTGGACTCTTTGGCGCAATGTTGTCTAGATATAGAATTGATTATCATCTTAACGGAACTGGTGCTGTTGCAACTGATTCTGAAGTTGTTTTTGGAAATAATGAACAATCCTTTGATCTAAATACAATTGTAAATCATAATGAACAATCTACTGAAGGCAAAGTTGTAGAAAAATCAATTCTAAAAAATAAATCAAAATCTTTGTTTAAAGGAATGATCAAAATTAATGAAAATGCTGCACATTCAAACTCATTTCTCTCTGGGCGCTCCATCTTATTAGATAAAGATGCAAAATCTGACGCAATCCCTGGCTTAGAGATTCTCACAAATGATGTAAAAGCAACACATTCTGCATCTGTTGCACAAATGGATGAAGAACAACTTTTCTATTTAGGAACACGTTGTCTAAGCAAACCAGAAGCTGAGAGAATTATTGTAGAAGGATTTTTGGAACCAATGTCTCGTTCAATGTCTTACCAAGTGCGTGCCTGGATTGCCTATCTAATTGAATCAAAATGGGAAGGAAAGGAATTATCAATTAACAACGATGAACAATTGAAAGCATTAGTAGAAGTTGAGGAAACTCGCTATAATGAAAATGCTGAGATTGAACAACATTACAAGTATAGGTGAAATCAATGACTGATTGGATTAAGGCATGTAGTACAGACAACTTAGGTCAAGGTGAAATGTTCAGTTTTGATCATAATGAGAAAAAATTACTATTAACAAATATGAATGGAAAAATATTTGCAACTGATAGAACTTGCACTCATGCAGATGCTGATCTATCTACTGGATTTTTAACCGAAAATGGACTAACTTGCCCATTACATCTATCTGTGTTTAACATGGATGATGGTAAACCTCAAAACCCTCCTGCTGAAAACTCATTACAAACTTACAGAACAAAAATACAAGATAATAATATCTTGATTGAGGTGTAATTATGCAATCCACTACTGATTCCTTTGAAGATCTAAGAAAAGATTTTCCTGTCTTAAACAGACGCGTAAGAGATGATAAAAAATTAGTATACTTTGATAATGCCGCAACTACTCAAAAGCCTAATCAGGTTATAGATGCAATTTCCGATTATTATCAGAACCACAATTCAAACATTCATCGTGCTGTACATGCGTTAGCTGAAGAGTCTACTGAGGCATTTGAAGATACTAGAGATATAGTAGCAAAATTTCTGAATATTGAAGATTCTAGAGAAATTATATTTGTTAGAGGCACAACCGAAGGTATCAATTTAGTTGCATATGCATGGGGTCGTGATAATGTAAATGAAGGTGACATTATTGTTACTACTGAATATGAACATCATTCTAACATTGTTCCATGGCAATTACTTACCCAAGAAAAAAAGGCACAACTCAAATACATTGACATTGACGACAATGGAGAATTGATGCTTGATCAATTGGATGATTATCTTTCAACTGGAAAAGTAAAATTAGTAACATTCAGTCACATGTCAAATGTTTTGGGAACTATATCTCCTGTAAAAGAAATTGTCTCTAAATGTAAAAATGCTGGAGTGAAAGTTTTGATTGACGCTGCACAATCTGTTCCGCACATGAAAGTTAATCTAAATGAAATTGGCTGTGATTTCTTTGTATTTTCTGGTCATAAGATGTTAGGTCCAACAGGCGTTGGTGTTTTATGGGCGAAAAAAGAAATTCTTGAAAAAATGAGTCCTTTCCTTGGAGGTGGTGATATGATTCGTGAAGTTCACAAATATGAAACAACTTGGAATGATTTGCCATACAAATTTGAGGCCGGAACTCCAAATATTGCTGATGTAATTGGATTTGCTGAAGCAATCAAATATCTTGAAAAGATTGGAATGGAGAATATTCGAAAACATGAATTAGAATTAACAAAATATGCTCTTGAAGAAATGAAAAAGATTCCAGGTATTACATTGTATGGTACAAAAGAACCTGAAAAAAGAGGTGGTGTAGTTTCATTTAATTTTAATAGTGTACATCCACACGATGTTGGAACTTTAATTGACAAAGAAGGTGTTGCCATTCGTTCTGGTCATCACTGTGCACAAGTCTTAATGGAAAAACTAAATGTTGCGGCCACAAATCGTGCAAGTTTCTACATATACAATACAAAAGAAGAAGTTGATGTATTAATTGCATCATTACAAAATGTAGCAAAGGTGTTCAAACTATGAGTGGAGATCCAATCTATACTGAAATGATTATCGAGTATTCTCGCAATCCTTCTAACTTTGGAAAAATAGTTGATGCGCATATACATCAACATGATGCAAATCCATTATGTGGAGATACTATAGATCTATATCTTAACATTGATGACAACAAGATTAGTGAAGTAAAATTTGATGGACACGGTTGTGCCATCTGTATGGCATGTTCTTCAGTACTTACTGAAATGATTAAAGGAAAAAGTCTTGAAGACGTTAAGAAGTTTGATAAAGACGAATTACTATCTGAACTTGGTTTAGAACACCTCGTCAAAACAAGTCCTGTTCGAATAAAATGTGCATTATTGTCTCTTAAGAGCTTGAAATATGGAATATATTCATATTTTGCTGATAAGCTAAATGATTCTGAATCTGCAGGAAACTTAAAAGAAGAGGCAGCTAATCTATACTAGTTGACAAATTCTAACGTACTTCAAATAAGAAAAATAATTTTCGAAAACTTTAATGAAATTGACTTACGTTTTAGCAATGATGAAATTTATGAATTTTTGAACAAAAATGATGACTTTGATAAATCACAAACCATTGATGATCTAGTAAATGATTTTAAAAAAATTGAAGATGATGGGCTAGTTCGTTGCATCGCACAAAATTTCACCACTCAGTGGTTTAAGATATTTGATGATGTTGAAAAAATCAATTGTACTTCTTGCCACTCTGATGTCTATCTAGGAAAAGAAGAGTCTAGAATTTGTCCAAATTCAGACTGTAATGCTACGCTTTAGCGTGTCTTTCTGCAGCATCTTCCAAGCATTTTATCATAGGTAATTTCTGACCTGTAAGATATCTAACCAATGCTCCTCCGGCAGTACTGATGTGACTGACTTTCTCAGTCAAATTGAATTGTCTCAAGGCCGATGTTAGATGTCCTCCACTAATTATTGAGGTTGCCATGGAATCTGCTATTGATTCCAGCATAGATTTAGTCCCAAACTGAAAATTCTCTTTTTCAAAAAATCCTGCAGGTCCGCTCATGAATACTGTTCCTGCACTAGATATTATTTTTGAATAATGTTCCAATGTCTTCGTACCTATGTCAAATATTTCATCATCTTTTGCTAAATCTCTAACATCTATCTCGACTCTCTTTCCATCTTTATTTACTGCAATATCAACTGGTGTTGAAAATACATCTGGATGATCGCCGATTAAAGAATGAGCACTTGCTACCATCTCATCTTCATCTTTAATGTTTAATGGAAATTTTATTCTACCTTGAGCACGTAGGAAAACATTACCAATAACTCCTGTTAATAGTACGTGATCAGCTCGTTCTTTTTTAATTAATAATTTTATTGCTTTTAATCTATCATCAACTTTTGATCCTCCTAACACAACTGTAAAAGGAGATTTTGCAACAGTTAGTATATTGTCTAATTGTTTTACTTCTTTTTCCAATAAGCGTCCTGCACATGTTGGTAATACTTGTGCAAACCCTACAAGGGATGGATGTGTTCTGTGTGCACTTGGGAATGAATCTAAAATAAATAAATCAAATAAATCCTTCAATCGTTGAACCATAATTGTTCTTGCACTTTCCTCTAAAGAAAACTCATAGTTTTCCTCTGCACATAATCTAAGATTATCAAGTAAAATTATTTCATCATTTTTCATTTCCTTGATCTCTTTTTGAGCTAATGATCCAATCACATCTGCAACATATCGGACTTTTTTATTTGAAAATTTTTCTAATTGTTTTGCATGTTCTTCCATTCCAACAAAATCATCTCTACCAACTCTTCCTTGATGAGATATGACAACAATTTTTGCTCCATCTAATGCATTTATTGTCTCTACCACCTCTTCGATTCTTTTTGTACCCAAAATTTCACATGTATCTGGATGAATAGGACAATTCATGTCAACACGAAGTAACACTGTTTTGTCTTTAACATCAAAATTGTCTAATGTTAGTATGCCCACACACAGAATTCATTATTCCGGTTAAAATTCGTTTATCCGATCACGTCATTAATGATGGTAAATGACATATTATCGTCAGTTATTGATAAAATGAGAAATAATTGCAAAATATTCTATTCGGGATTAGATCACGAACATTTTTCATACTTTTGACCATATTCCTCATTTGTACTTTCATTGCAATGTCACAATCAACAATGGATTCAGAGAAACAATTTATGACTAGTGTTCAAGAATCTGCTGGAAATCCATCAATTGATTACGGCGTATGGCTTCTAACTGAATCAGGTAATGTCTTTGTGATGCTACCCTTCAGCATCATACTTTTGATTATTAGAAAAACACGAAAAATTGGAATGATTTTACTCATTTTGCTTGTTTTATCTTCACTCCTAACTGGCTATATCAAATGTGGTGTAGACAGGGATAGACCGTTTTTGGATTGGCTTGGAAGTGAACTTCCTTTTGAAGTGGAACCTGATAGTTTTTCACTTTTCTGTGAAGGAAGAAGTTGGACTGCTGGATTCCCTTCAGGTCATGCTGCACGTTCTGCAATGTTTGCATTTGTGATGGTGTATGTATTATCTGAAAAATTCCCTAGAGGTGTCCATTTGATTTGGATCTATCCAATACTAATGTCATTTAGTAGAATCTATGTTTTACAACACTATCCTTTGGATGTAATTGGTGGATTTGTTTTAGGAGTGCTTTTAGCTGGGTATGTCTCAAAAAGATTAAAACTCTATGATATATTCCTACCACGAAAAATCTAATTTCTCTAAAACTTTAGAGCTGACAAAAACTATTGCATAGTTATCCTTGTCTTCATGAAATGTCCAATATCTAACATCTCTTTCTTGCTTGGTTTTTCTTAATGCATATGTTACAGTTGTAGTTACAGTATAACCGATCCGTTTTGCAATTTTTTCATTTTCCTTTGACATCAATACCTTGAATCCTTTATCCTCTTTCTCAAAACCGATCATAACCATCTCATGTGCAGCTTCTGTTGCTTGTTTTTCATCTTTTACGTCAAATGTTTTGGAAATAGGGATCTTGGAGGGATGAAATTCCATATTTCAGGTTATCTTATACCTAAAAAAATTTTTTGAATTAAATTATGTTAATTTTATTCACAGATAAGTCAAAACCTCACATTCTAAATAACTTAAGCCATAACAATTCTGGATTATTTCATGGCAGGACTAAAAAATAAATTAAAACAATTAACATCACAGAAATCTGAGATTAGTAAGATCCGACGAAAAGGTGAAACTGAATATAAAAAAGTCAAATCTATATCTAGAAAATACTCATCATCTCTCAAATCAACTCAAAAGCGAATTGATACATTCAAACAAACTGCTGAAGATGTTAACGAAATACTTAGTCAGAAAATTGCACAGATGGAAAGTATTCAAAGACTCAAATCTGCTGCCCAAGAGAGGTTAACCCTAGAGACTCAAAATAAGGAACAAGTTGAGAGTGAGATTGATTTCTCTGACACTCCTGAGGAAAAACAGAGTCTTCAGTATAGGTTGGACTCGATAATTTCTACCATCGAAGAAATCAAGAATGAAATCAAACAACGAACCTCCATGGAGAAAAAATTTTCTCAGGCGATAGATGAAATTGAGAAAAAGAAGAATTCTGTAAGTAAAACTATCAAGAAAAATATAGAATCAAAACCCGAACTTGCAAAATTAGCAAAAACTGCACAACAAAAATTAGATTCTGCATCCAAAAAATTCGAATCAGCAAAAAAACGTGAATCGTCTGTCACTGCTCAACTTTCTAAAGTAAAGGCTGCAATCCCAAAACCTAAACCTAAAACAAGAAAAATAAAAGCTAAACCTAAAACAAGAAAAATAAAAGCTAAACCTAAAACAAGAAAAATAAAAGCTAAACCTAAAACAAGAAAAATAAAAAAGAAAAAGTCTCGAAGATAGTTAAAATATTAAAATTTTAATCTAGATTTTCTCAAGCTTTCCGAATTTACCTTTTCCGAGTTGGACTTCTCCTTTGAACTCGTTTGTATATCCGTTCTCAATTTTTATTTTGTCGCCATTTTGAATATTGTTTGCATCTTCTGCCCACAATGTAATTTTAATTTCCATTCCATTGTCTACAAGCATTGCGTTTGCAACATCAACTGTTGAACCAGCTTTCGTATTTACAGTTCTAATTTCTTCTTTACGTTCGACTGTACCTTCAACATTGATTCCTGATCTCATATTCTTGGCTTCATCAATTGTTGTCATGTTTTGAAAACCCTTAAAATGATTATAAACTTTGTTTTCAAATTATTTTTTCATATGAAAATACATTCACTATTGAAGAAGTTATATGTTAAAATCAATAATATCATTTGTTGGAGGGGTATCGAAGCCTGGTCAACCGAGAAGGACTCAAGATCATCGTATAAGATATCCTTTCTCTTAGGAGTTCGTGGGTTCGAATCCCACCCCCTCCACATCTTTTCAAAATTATGCAATCAATGATTTTGTTTCTGTAATGTCATGACTAGTTAGTTCTTTGTGAATTTTTGCAAGTTCTTCATTCTTGAAATATAGATTGCATCTAAAACATTTCATCGTTTTACTAGGCATGGAACATATGGTATCTTTTTTGATATAAACTTCGTGCATCACTGATTCATATTTTATTGCTAACAACCAATGATTTAGATATTTTAAGATACGATGGGACTTATGGTTGATATTTTTGAATCTGTGTTGGAATTTTCTTATATTGGAATTTTTTTCTTATTAATTCTTGTAAATGCTGCTCCACTTTTGATGCCACCAACTTGGATTGTACTTGCATCATTTTATGCCATAGATGCATCATACGATCCCCTAGTTTTGGCATTAGTTGGTGCAACAGGTGCAACAATTGGAAGATTTATTCTAAAAAAAGTCGCTACATTATTTAGAAAATTTGTTCAAAAAGAACAAAAATCTAATCTTGATGCAATTGGAAACTTTCTAAATAAGAAAAGATTTGGTTACATTCTCACTTCTTTCCTTTTTGCTGCAACTCCTCTACCAAGTAATATGTTATTTGTCACATATGGTCTTCTTAAGGCAAAAAGTATTGGCTTGTATGTTGGCTTTTGGGCTGGCCGTGTCGCATCATATTATCTAATGATCTCAATTAGTAATATTGTTCTGACACCTTTTGTAGAGTTATTCGAAGAACGATATATTGGAATTTTAATTGCTGATGCACTTGGAATATCTGTCATTGTTCTCTTTACATGTATAAATTGGACTCTATTATTGACCAAAAGAAAATTCAAATTAACAAGACCAAAACTATGGAAATTATGAATCAACTTGAAAATTTAAAAAAAATAGCTAAAATCAAACTTGCAAAAAATGATCCTGCACATGATTTTGAACATGTAATGAGAGTATACCGAAATGCTGAAAAAATATGTAAAACTGAAAGTGGAAACAAGAAATTAATTTTATCTGCTGTATTACTTCATGATATAATAAAAACAAAAAATTGTAAGGATTCAGCTCTAAAAAGTGCGAAACTTTCTGAAAAAATTTTAAAAGAAAATAATTTTCATGATGATGAAATCAAAATAATCTCTAACGCAATCAAACAACATAGTTTTTCAAAAGGTAAAATTCCCTCAACGATTGAAGGAAAAATTCTACAAGATTCTGATAGATTGGATGCTATTGGCGCTATCGGTTTAGCACGAGTTTTTTCATTTAGTGGGTCAAATAATAGACCTTTTTATGATCCAAATGACCCTTTTTCAAAGAATAGAGTTCTTAATGATAATAGATGGGCTTTAGACCATTTTTATGAGAAATTGCTCACATTAGAAAAAAAAATGAACACAAAGACTGGTAAAAATCTTGCAAAAAAACGTACAAAAATTTTAAAAAATTTTCTTAAAGAACTTAAAAATGAGATTTAACCATAATCGAGGTAACGTTGATATCTTTTTTCAACTTCACTATTGTCCCCGCTCATGATTAATTTTTTCTCTTCCTCGAATCTATTTTTCATGTAATGGTTGATATCCTCAAATTCTTTTTTACCTTCGAATGATTCTAGTAGTGGCACAATTTTACTAAAATATTCAACGGTTTTTTCTCTAAACTCATCTTTTGAAGGATTCTTTACTCCATTTACTCGAAACCATAACATTGCCCAACTTGCACCTGAAATATGTGGTAATAGATCTAGCGCTCTTATAATTTCAAATTTTTCGTCGTCTCTCATTTACGATCTTACAACTTTTCTGCTATATGTTTTGCAAAATATGTAACAATCATATCAGCACCTGCACGCTTTATTGAATACAATATTTCCTTTGTCATTTCATCTTCATCTATCCATCCTTGCATTGCTGCACCTTTGACAAGTGCATATTCACCTGAAACACTGTATGCTGCAACTGGAACATTGAATCGTCTTCTAGTCTCTGAAATCAAATCTAAATATGTCAATGCAGGTTTAATCATCACAATATCTACTCCTTCATTCACATCTGTTTCAACTTCTCTCATTGCTTCTCTTGGATTTGTAAATGGAACTTGATATGTACGTCTATCACTAAATTGTGGTGCACATTCTGCTGCATCTCTAAATGGTGAGTAGAAGTTTGATCTATGTTTTGCTGAGTGTGACATAATTGCCACATCTGTAAATCCTTCATCATCTAGCGCTTTTCTAATTGCCTTTACTTGTCCATCCATCATTGCTGAAGGTGAAACGACATCTACTCCTGCTTTTGCTTGACTTACTGCAATTTTTCCTAATGTAATTAGACTAGAATCGTTATCAATCTTATTGTCATGAATATGTCCACAATGTCCTGATGTTGTATACTGACAAAGACAAACATCTGCCATTATGACAATTTTATCACCAAAATTTTTACGGACCTCTGATATTGCTTTTTGAACTATTCCATGTTCTACAAATGCTGATGTTCCTTCATCATCTTTTTCACTTGGAATTCCAAATAACATGATTGCAGGAATCCCTAATTCTGAAATAGTATTGACTTCGTTAACTACCTCTGATAATGGAAGTCTTTCCATTGCCGGCATTGAGTTGATTTGTTTTTTTGCTTCAATTCCTTCTTCAACAAAAACTGGGCAGATCAAATCTTTTGGTGAAATTGAGACTTCTTGAACTAAATCTCTCATTTTTTGATTTGTTCTCAATCTTCGTAATCTTGTTTCAGGAAAATTTGCCATATCTACTATGTACTCTAATTGAATATATTCTTAAGCCGGAATTGATTCTTCAATGTTAAATTCATGCTCAACAAAATACTCGACTCTTGTCTTTTTGAATTCTCTTGAACTGAATAGAATTTTGTATTCTTCAACGTTGATTTGTTCTTGAATATCGCTTGCTACTTGGTTTGCTTCAGAAATTGATTTACAATGTATCATAGAAAATACATTGTATGGCCAGTCAGGATATACTGGTCTTTCATAACAATGACTAACTTGTGGAAAAGCACCTAATTTTTCTCCTACTTTACTAATTCTATCTTCTGGAACTTTCCATACAATCATTCCATTTGCTGTAAATCCTGCTTCTCTATGTCGAAGAATAGCTGCAAATCTTCGCATGACTCCAATCTTTTCGTAGTGTCTTAATCTTTCAAAAACCTCTTCTTCTGTAATTCCTAATTCATTTGCAGCATTTAGAAATGGTCTATCTACAATTTCAAAATCTTTTTGTAATTGTCTAATGAATTCTTTATCTTCTTCTGTTGCGACAAAATCAACTTTTTTAATTTCTTTTTTCACTTCTGAAGGTTTTACATCATGCTTTTTTGTTTCTACCATATCCAATTTTACTCCAATTTTAAATAATTGCAAAGTTGGTAGCATTCTAACTTTTTTAATCCCATCTAATTTTGAAAATTTATCTAATTCATATTTTAAATCTGAACCTGGTGGAACAGCCAATGTAAACCACAGATTGAATTGATGTTTTCTTTCATAGTTATGACTTACACCTGGATGTTTATTGATAATCAATGCAACTTGTTCTAATTTGGAATTATCAATTTCCATGGCAACAAGTGAACTCGTATATCCTAATTTTCTTGTATCAAATATTGCACTAAGCTGTCTTAAGACGCCTTTTTCTTTCATCTTTTTTAATCTGCTTTTTACTTCATCTGGTGAAATACTGAATTTTTTTGCAATTTCATCAAATGGTCTTGGTACTAGCGGGAAAGTCCATTGAATTTCATTTAATATCTCATTATCAATTTCTTCCATATTTGACATATAATCAAAATCTATGATGTCAATTAAAAAATGTAACGTGTATTCTTGAATCTATAAATTACATTTTACTAGTGACAGATCGTGATAATTGATCTTCATCTAAATGAAAAAACTGTAATCATTATTGGTGCTGGTAATGAAGCCTTGAAACGGATAAAATTACTTGAATCTGAGGGCTGTAAAATTATTGTAATTGGTGAAAAACCAAATTCTGAAATAACAAAACTCTCTCAAAAAAAGAAAATTACATTAAAAAAAACTAAAATAACTTCAATGCTTTTTTTAAAAAAATATAAACCATTTTTGGTAATTGCATCCACAACTGACTCATCTTTGAATCAAAAAATAGTTCAAACTGCTAAAAAAATGAAAATTCTTTCATATGCTTCTGATTCTCCTGATTCAAGTGATATCTCATATCTTTCTCTAATTGATATCAAAAAAACAATCAAAGTTGGAATTTCTACTAGTGGCAGTAGTCCTATCATGGCAAAAAAAATCAAATCAAAAACAGAAAAATGTCTACAAAAAAATATTTCTGATCAGGATATTGAATTAATTAAAATTCAAAAATTTGCACGGACTGAATCGAAAAAACACATCTTGACCCAAACTGAAAGAAAAAAATTTCTTTATGAGTTGATGAACGATAAACGTGTTAAAGAGTTATTAAAAGATGGAAAATACAAGGCAATACAGACGACAATTAAAAAAATGGTGAAAGATTGGAAATGACAAAAAATATCATAAATGCAAGAGTTACTTTCAAAAAATCACCGATCCATGTACTTGAAAGATTCTCTTTGGGAGATTCAGAAAATGCTTACAAATCTTTCAAAGATCACACCGGTTTATCTGAATGTGTAATATTACAAACATGTAATCGTGTAGAAATATTTGGTTCCGGTAATAATTTTGACAGAGAAGAAATTAAAAAAACTTGGGCATCCTTATCTGGTCTAGAAGAAAATAGCTTTAATGATAATTTAGAATGGTCACAAAATTCTGATGTGTATGAACATTTATTGAAATTAACTTCTGGTTTAGATTCTATGGTTGTAGGTGAAGAACAAATTATGACACAAATAAAAGATTCAATCCAATCTGCCAAAAAACTAAAAGTTTCTGGTGAATCTCTAAACACATTATTTGATAAAGCTATTCGTGTTGGTACTAGAGTAAGAACTTCTACTGGCATAAGTAAAGGAAGTATTTCTGTTGGCTCAATGGCAGTTAAACTTGCAGAAGAAAACGTGGATGAGATGAAATCTAAAAAAATTCTTTTAATTGGAACTGGCGAAGCTGCAACACTTGTCGCAAAATCTTTGAAAAAACGTGGATATCCATTTTTCATATCAAGTAGAACTGTTGAGCGCTCAACCTCATTTTCTAAAACGGTTGGTGGTGAACCTGTTGATTTCAATTCAATTTTAACTGGATTTGAAAATTATGATATTGTATTTGTAGCCACCACTGCACCTTACTTTTTGGTAACTTTTGAAAGAATACAAAAAGCTCTAGAAACCAAACATTCGGGCATGATGATATTGGATCTCTCTAATCCTAGGACTGTTGATGAAAAGGTTGCTGAACTTCGAGGAATAAAACTAATGAATATTGATCAAATTGCCGAAATGGTAGATAAGAATATGAGAAGTAGAATTGGTCAGAAAAACTCTGCAGAAGAAATTATTAAAGAAGAATTGCCAGTACTAGAAGCCACTATGAAAAGATTAGAAGCTGAACCTATCGTAAAAGATGTTTTCAAAAGTACTGATGCGATTAGAGTGAAGGAACTTGAAAAGGCATTTAGTATGTTAGGTGAACTAAATGACTCTCAGAAAAAAATAATTGAAGAATTAACTAAATCTGTTGCTGAAAACATAATGTCAACTCCTATGAATAATCTTAGAAAAGAGACTGAGCATGGAAATTCTGATGTTATTAATGCAGCATCAAAATTATTTAATTTTAAAAAAGAAGAGAATTAGTGATTATATCTCATCTGATTTGATTCTTGTTTGAAACCAATTCTTTCATAAAATGGAATTAATTCTTTTTTACAATCTAAAATTGTTTTATAACAATTCATTGCTTCTGCTTTTTCTAATAATGAGACAACGAGTTTCATACCTATTCCTCTTCCTTCAAATTCCTTTGAAACAACTACATCCTCAATATGACCTACCTTGCCACCATCATGAATAAATTTTTGCTCAACAAATAATGTTGTTGAACCTACAATTTTTCCCTCAATTTCTGCAATGTGTATTATGTGATCAGGATTACCAATAATTTTTTTCAGAATATCTAGAGCAGTCTTTCTATCAAGATTACTTGCAGGTTTTAAACTATCCAAACTTTCTAGAAAGCCATTCTCAATATCGGATTCAATTATATCTCTAATTTTAATATCTGACATTTTTACATCACTCTACTTTTTACTATATTCTTCATTTGTTTTTTCATAGGTTTCTTTATCTCCTATGTCGATAAATCCTTTCTTGGAAATCACACTTCCTACTTTCTTTTTCTTTGCAAGTGTTTTTCGTATTACATCATCCATCCCATATTGTCTGTTTTTTGGAATTAATTGGAATACTTCTGGTTCCATAACATAACAACCAATGTTAATTTTTGCTGAATATTCTGGTTTTTCATCCCATGAAGTCACTTTACCATTATTTTTTGTATTAATTACACCATATTTCAAATTAAATTTGTAATCATACAGGCTCATAGTAATATTCGATTTTGATTTTTTATGATATGATATCATATTTCTCAAACTAAAATTATAGATTGAATCGCCATACAGACAAACAAATGTATCATCAATAAATTTTTCAGCAGTTTTTAGCTGACCTGCTGTTGCAAGTGGTTTGCTTGAAATAGCATATTCAATTTTCATACCAAATTTACTTCCGTCACCAAAATAATTTTCAATTTTCTTTCGCAAGTAACTAACACAAACTACAATTTCTTTTATTCCATTTTTCTTCAGCCATTCTATTTCATATTCTAAAATTGGTTTTCCACCTAGTGGAAGCATTGGTTTTGGAAGTGTTTTTGTGTACGGTCTAAGTCTAGTACCAAGTCCTCCTGCTAAAATTACTGCCTTCATGAGTTTGTATGCACTTTTGAGTTCTATTTATGTCCAATTACACAATGTTTACTGTTCATTGTATCATCTTGATCTTCTTTACAACTTCTGTAGGAGTTGCACCAAATACTATGATCATTGGTTCTTTACCAAAATCACCTTTATGATAAATTATATCTGGAGTATCTGATTTCAAACAACTAGAAATCCCCCATGATATTGAAGAATTTTCTTTTAATTTTGAATTTTTAGATTCATCTTTTCTATTATAACTCAAAACTAACATTTTGTGTTTTTTTGCGTTAGTAATTATTTTTGGTTCATATTTTATGTTAATAGCTGAACGAATGTTGGAAAATTTTTTTGATACTTCGATTACCGCTGTTGCAACATGTTGTGAACCCCCAAAAACTAATTCTCCTGCTTGAACAACATTATTTCCAGATTTAACTAGTCTTCCAGATATACCTAAAACATTTTTCACAGTTTTTGGTTTATTTTTTGAAAAAACAAAATTTGTTTGACATTCAGGAATTAATTTTGATACATTCTTAATATTTTGAAAATCTATTATTGAATGTGATAATTCTTTTTGAATCTGTGGAACTTCTTTATGAGTTATCTTAACACCCTTTCCTAAATTTTTAGATTTTTTTATTGACTGATAGACATACTCTTTTGCGATAATTGTTGCTTCATAAATTGATTTTTTACTAGCAAGTGATGCAGTTATTGATGCTGAATAATTACAGCCGCTTCCATGATTTATTATTTTGATTTTTTTGCCCTTCAAAATGTAATTGTTACCGGCTTCCATCACAAAATCTTCGATCTCATTTTTAGATTCTCTAAATCCAGTTATTATGACATTTTTTGCACCTAATCTTTGTATTTCTTTGGCAGCATCTTCCATCTTACTATATCCTGAAAGAATTTTAGCTTCTTTCTTGTTAGGTGTAATTATAGTAGCTAACGGTATTATCATTTTTTTATAATCACTTAATGCAGATTTTTTTAGTAAAATTTTTTTTGTAGTTGATTCAATTATCGGGTCAACAATAATTGGACATTTTTGATTTTTGATTACTGTGTTTATTGTTTTGATAATTGAGGCATCATACACCATTCCAATTTTAATTGCGTCAATTTGAAAATCTGTTAAGATAGATTCTAACTGTGATTTGATGTTTTTTGCAGAAATTGGCATAATTTCTGAAATTTTCTTTGTATTTTGGCTGGTGATTGCAGTAATTACTGTAAATCCATAAACATTATGATTTTCAAATGTTTTGATATCACTCTGAATTCCTGCTCCTGATGATGGGTCTGAACCTCCAATCGAAAGAACATTCATGATGATCGTAAAATATACGATTGTTTAAATCCACCATTTGACAATTTGAAATATGGCAACTCAAATGACTTCTGCACGTAGAGGTGTGGCTACTGATGAAATGAAACAGATAGCAAAAGACGAAGACGTTACGCTTGATTGGTTAATTCCTAAAATTGCCAGTGGCTCAATAATCATACCAAGTAACAATGTACGTAAAGAAAAAATCCATAATGTTGCAATTGGTAAAGGTACCAAAACTAAAGTCAATGTGAATATTGGTACTTCCACTTTGAATGTCAACATTGATGAAGAAATTGAAAAAGCCAAAGTTGCAGTAAAATATCATGCAGATACAATTATGGATTTGAGTGATGGTGGTGATGTTGGAATTGTTAGAAGAAAGCTTTTGGAAGCAGCACCAATTACTTTTGGAACTGTTCCAATTTATGAAGCATACAATTTTGGAGTTGAGAAACACAAAAACCCGTTAGATATAACCGAAGACGACTTTCTTAAAGCATTTGAAAATAACATTAAAGACGGTGTTGACTATACAACAATTCATTCTGGAATAACAAAAGAAATTGCAAAAAGAATACTAAAAGTTGAACGTTACGCGGGAGTTGTTAGTAAAGGTGGAACAATTACTGCTGCATGGATGTTAAAATATGATAAAGAAAATCCTTACATTACTCATTATGACTATATGATGGAATTAGCTCAAAAATATGATGTAACCTTTAGTTTGGGTGATGCATTAAGACCTGGTTCAATTCTTGATTCACACGATGAACTACAAGTTCAAGAAATGATCAACATTTCAAGATTAGCTAAAAGAGCAAATGAAAAAGATGTTCAAGTTATGATTGAAGGTCCTGGACATGTTCCATTAAATGAAGTTGCAGCAAATGTAAGATTGGCAAAATCACTGATTGGAGATGTCCCTTACTATGTTTTGGGACCTTTAGTGACTGATATTGCATCTGGACATGACCACATCGCAAGTGCTATTGGCGCTGCAGTTTCTGCTAGTGAGGGAGTTGATCTTTTGTGTTATCTAACTCCGTCTGAACATCTTGCTTTACCTAATGCTGAGGAAGTTAAAGCAGGTCTAATTGCATATCGTATAGCTGCTCATGCAGGTGATTTAGTAAAACTTAGAGAAAAATCCATCAAATGGGATATGAAAATGACTGAAGCTAGAAGAACTTTGGATTGGGAAAAACAATTAGCGTTATCAATTGATCCTGAAAATGCTGCTAAAATTCATGGAAGAACTGGTCAACACCCTGGAAACAATGTGCCTTGCACAATGTGTGGCGGCGCATGTGTTTACCTAATGTTGCCTCAACAAAGAAAGTATGAAAAAGCTCCTGAAAAATTAGAACAATCTAGTTAGCACTTTCTCAAGACTTGGTACTGTTGTAAAATCATTAATTGCTTCAACATCAATCCATTGTGCATCTGAATTTTCCCAATTCAACTTAATCTCTTTATGATTACAAGAAAATAGAAATGGATAAACTTCCCATTGATGATTTTCATATTGTGGGGATTCAATCATGATTACGTCTCCTTCCTTAACCAATTTTACCTCTGATTTTTTCATTCCAACCTCTTCAAATATTTCAATTATTGCACGGTTGAGTGGTTTTTCATCATTTTCTATAATCCCACTAATTCCTGCCCAAAGATTTTTCATAGTTTTTACTTTCTGACTCCTCTTTAAGAGTAAAATTTTTCCTGAATTTGTTAAAAATGTAGTAACAATTTTTGTCTTATGCATTATTTATCAATTGTATTGACCATCTTTGTTAATTTCTTGTAGGACTTTTCTAGGTCAACATTTTGAGAAATTTTTTCTTTATTCGTATTGATGTAATCAATAATCTCCTCACCTTTTCCTTCTTGAGCAGATGCTAACAATCTTCCTACATCCTTCCAGAATTCTTCTGCAACTTTTCTAATTTCTGGATTTGATATTATAGTTTCAATTAATTCTGGTGATTCTGTCATTATACTTTCTGCTAATATCTTCTGAGCTTTGAATGTTGTTCCAGCCATTTTTTCAGTAAGTGATATCTTATCATCTTTTGCTAAAATATTTGCAAATGCAATATTGATTAAATGAGTTAATCCTAGAATCATTGCAATTTTTTTATCATGTTCTGTTGAGTCTATTGTGACAAAATTACCATCTGGGAACAGAGTTTTTGCAACATTTAGTTCCTTTTTTCCATCCTTAATTGGTATTAAAACGATATTATGATTTTTTAGATTTTTTGCACCTGGACCAAACATTGGATGTATGCAAATTGGTGAAACCTTTGCAGGAATTTTTCCTAATGCTGTTGCTGTTTTTGATTTTTGGGAAGTAATGTCTATGAGATATGATTCTCTTTTCATCTCTTTTGCAATTAATCTGATTATTTCTGGTGTTTTCTTAGTTGGTGTTGATAATAAAACATAATCAACATTCAAAATTGCACTAATGAGTGATTGTGCTTTTTTAATATTTTTTGCAACTGGATTTGTATTATCAAAACCGGTAACCTCGAATCCTTTTTTTGAAAAATACTCTGAGAACCATTTACCCATTGCTCCTCCCGCACCAATTATTGCAATTGTCTTAGCCATTCTAGATCTATAACCTTGTTTTTATTATATCCATGCCTTCAATTAGTGTTTTTATGTCCAAACATGCAGATATTCTAAAAAATTCATTATAATCTCCAAATCCTATTCCTGGTGCTATGGCGACCCCATGATTTAGTAATTCTTCTGATAAATCTGATGTATTGATTGGGTTCTTAGTACGTGCAAAAATGTACATTGCGCCATCAGGTTTTACAAACTCTAATTCCATTTCTTTGCATATTTCTTCTAATTTTGTTAATCTTTCATTCATAATTTCTGTATTTTTTGTTACATCATCACCTAATGAATTCATGGCTGTATACTGAATTGGCTCTGAAACATTTGTTAAACAAAGTGCTTGCAATTTTGTTAATTTCTCGATAATATCTTTACTAGACACCAGATAACCAATTCTATAACCTGTCATGGAATGTGATTTTGAAAAAGATTGTGTGACAATTGATTTTTCATAATTATATGATAAAATACTGCTCCATTCTCCATTCGAATAATTACTGTAAATCTCATCACTTAGAATATACAGATTATTTTCTTTAGCAATATTGACAATCTGATCTTGTAATGTTTTAGGTAAAATTTTTCCAGTAGGATTATTTGGATAATTGAGAACAATCATCTTTGTATTTTCGTTAATACATGATGAAATTTCATCAAGATCTGGTTCCCATTTGTTTTCTAATTTTGTTTTAATACTTCTTACTTTGATACCTGAATTTATTGCACATTGTCTATATGCTGGCCATGCAGGCTCAATGACTATAATTTCATCACTTGGATCTAACAATGTTGTAATTGCAAGAAAAACACCAAATCTGGCACCTGGTGTAACCATGACATTTTCCAAATTCACTCCTGCGTCAAAATTATTATTTGCAAATTCTGCCAATTTTGTTCTGAATTCGGGTAATCCTTTTGCTGGACCATATTTTCCAAATCCTTTATCATACACTTCTGATAATGATTTCTTCACATTTAATGGAGGTTGAAAATCTGGTTCTCCTACTTCTAAGTGAATAATTTTCTTACCCTGTTGTTCTAGCTCTTTTGCTTTAAGAAAAATTGCTAAATGTGTGTTTGATGTTGAAGATTGAACCTTAATTGATTCATTTAGTAAAAAATTTAAAAATTTTAATGCAGTATTTGAATCAAAATTAATTTCCTGACATGTTTTTTTTACTAATTCTCTGAGCTCATCTTCTCTTGATTCGTTAGAAACACTCATGCCTTGTTGATTTTTTATTTTGCCAATTTCTTGTGCAATCTCTGTTCTTGTTTTTAATAGAGATAACATTTCAATTGTAATTACTTCTATTTTTTTTCTTAATTCTTCTATTTCAGTCATTTTCACAATGTTGGTTTTATAGTACCACTAAGTAATGCGTGATCAGCTATTGTTAATGCAACCAACGAATCAACTACTGGTGGTGCACGTGGAACTACACATGGATCATGTCTTCCTCCTACTTGTAGTTTTATTGATTTTTTCTTTTTTATATCCACACTCTGTTGAATTTGAGAAATTGACGATGCAGGTTTGAATGCAATTCTGATTGTAATTGGCATGCCATTAGAAATACCTCCTAAAATCCCTCCTGAGTTGTTGGATTTTGTTGAAACTTTTCCTCCTTTCATTACGTATGCATCATTGTTCTCTGAACCAAATTTTTCAGAACCTGCAAAACCTGAACCAAACTCTATTCCTTTTACTGCTGGAATTGAAAAAATTGCTTTACTGATGTCTGATTCTAATGAACCAAAAATTGGTTCACCTAAACCTACAGGTAAATTAGTGGTAATGGATTCTATTATTCCTCCTAATGAATCTCCCTTCTTTCTTGCATCTAGTATAACACTCTTCATTTTTTGTGCTGTATTTTTTTCAGGACATCTTACCTCGTTTGTATAGATAGATCTGAATTCTTTCTTTGCTGCTGCTTTTTTCATTTTTATTTTTCCAATTTGTGTTGTGTATGAATTTGTTTCAACTCCAATTGTATCTTTTAATAATTTTCTAGCAATTGCACCGCCCATGACGTGCGTTGCAGTTAATCTACCTGAAAATCTACCGCCGCCTCTATGATCATTGAATTTTTTATATTTCATATATGCTGGATAATCTGAATGCCCTGGGCGCATTTCAGTTCTTAATTTTTCATATGCTATTGATTTCTGATCTTTATTCCAAATCACCATTGTAATTGGAGCTCCTGTTGTGTATCCTCTGAATGTACCTGTGAGAATTTCTACAACATCTCCTTCCTTTCTCTGTGTGGATACAAGAGATTGTCCTGGTTTTCTTAAATCTAACATTTTTTGAATGTCTTTTTCTTCTAATTCCAACCCAGCAGGGCAACCATCTAAAACTGCTCCAATACATTTGCCATGACTTTCACCAAAACTAGTCAGAACTAGTCTTCTACCAATTGAATTACCGCTCAACAATCAAAGATCGTCTATGATGCTTATAATCGTTCTACGCATAAACTTAGAGTTTATTTACAAAATTTCATTAAAAAATATCATGAAACGTATTGGTCTACTTGGTTGTGGCTCTATTGGAACACAAATTGCAATTGCAATTGATACTGGCATAATCCCCGCAAAACTAACTCATATTTTTGATGAGGATAAAGAAAAATCTGTATCTCTTGCTAGTAAATTAAAAAACAAACCTGAAATTGTAGAAAATGTCCATCTTTTATCTTCCAATCCTGTTGATTTGGTAGTTGAAGCTGCATCCCAAGATGCAGTTAGTGACAATGCATTGAGTATTCTCCAAAATAGAAAGGATCTTGTAATAATGAGTAGTGGTGCTCTTCTAGATGAATCTGTATTTGAAATAATTTCTGATGCTTGTAAAGAATTAAAGAAAACGGTTTATCTTCCATCTGGGGCAATATCTGGAATCGATGCAATAAAATCTGTCAAAAATGAACTTGATTCCGTTGTTTTGACTACCACAAAACATCCTAATTCATTAAAGGGTGCAAAATTTTTTGATGATTTTAAAATCAATCTTGATGAGATTAATGAACCCTCAACAATCTTTGAAGGAACTGCCAGTGAAGCTGTAAGGTTATTCCCAAAAAACATCAATGTTTCTGCTTTACTTAGTATCTCTGGATTAGGAAGTCATGAAACCATTGTGAAAATTATAGCTGATCCAAATACTACAAAAAACACTCATGAGATTACAGCTCGTGGTAAATTTGGTCAAATTACAACAAAAATTGAAAATGTACCTGATTCCGACAATCCTCGTACAAGTAGACTTGCAATTCTATCCGCCATTGAAACAATTAGATCTATTTGTACTTCTGATATTAAAATTGGAACATAATTTTATTTGAAATCTGCACCAACACTTTTCAAATCTGAAATAAATTCTGGATAAGAAACTTTTACTGAATCTGGATCTGAAACTGTACAATCCCCAACAAACATTCCTACTATCGATAATGCCATGAATAATCTATGATCACTTTCTGAATCAAGTTCTGCAGAATGCACTTCTTCAGGCTTCTTCAAAATCATTCCATCTTCTTTTTCTTCTACGTGTAATCCAATTTTCTTAAGTTCTCTTGATAATATTGCAATTCTATCTGTTTCTTTGTATCTTGCATGTTTGACATTAAACAACTCAATTGGTTTTTCAGATTTTAATGCTAGAATTGCTACGGCAGGTAATAGATCTGGCGTGTCTGATAAATCAAATTTTCCGCCTTTTAATAACGATGGAGATTCGGTTGTTATGATGTCATCTTCAAGTGTTACATTTACTCCTAATTTCTCTAAAATATCTACAATTGCTTCGTCACCTTGCGGCATATCGCCTAAATTTATCTCAATTGTGAGTCCATCTCCTAACAAAACATTTGCTGCCAAAAGTAATGCCAAATTGGAAAAATCTGATGGAATTGAAAATGTAGTTGGTTTGTAAATCTGATGTCTAATTAGATATTTTTTATACTCTTCTTCAATTTTTACATCTACGCCAAATTTCTTCATAATTGCGATTGTTAAATCGACATATGGTTTTGATACTAGTTCCCCTTCAACATTTATTGTTAATCCGTCTGGTAACCTTGGTCCAATTATCATTAATGCAGAAATGAACTGACTTGAAATATCTCCTTTAATGCTAATTTCATTTCCCTCAATTTTACCATTGATATGTACTGGTGGTTTACCGTCATCTGATTCCGTTTCTACGCCCATTGTTTCTAAGGAATCTAATATTGGCTGCATTGGTCTTTTTCTTAAACTCTCATCTCCTGTAAGTTTTGTATTTCCTCCTGATAGTCCTGCGATGGCAATTGCAATTCTAATT
Source organism: Candidatus Nitrosopelagicus brevis (assembly GCF_000812185.1). Classification (NCBI taxonomy): domain Archaea; kingdom Thermoproteati; phylum Nitrososphaerota; genus Candidatus Nitrosopelagicus; species Candidatus Nitrosopelagicus brevis. Next base: position 390,296 of record NZ_CP007026.1, read on the forward strand.
GTTGTTCCTGAATTTCCAGCATCTATCATTGAATTTTCTACAGTTGAATCAATTGTATTGTTAATTGTTACTTTATCTTCTACCTCTTCTACTTCTACACCAAACCCTCTACATGCATTAATTGTAGACATTGTATCATTCGAACGTAAAATTTTTTTCACTATACTCTTTCCATCTGATAGTGCAGCAAGAAATATTGCTCTATGTGTATAGCTCTTATTAGATGGACATGTTATTCTACCATTTAATTTAGATTTTTGAATTTTACAGTTCATGAACATATGCCTTTTTGTTATTGATATTAGATATCATTATTTTTCCGTCTAATCCTGAAAATTCTTTTTGAACTCTAGATTTATTCTTTCTATCGGCAATTGCCATTATTGATGGGCCATTTCCTGAAATTGTTGCACACAGTGCACCTTTTTCCATCAATCGCATGATCAGGTTTGGTTCTGAATTCAAAATTGATGTTGTCGCAATTCCGTTTAATACGGCGGCATTCCAATAATCTGAGTTTCTTGCTAATTGCCATGATTGCTCAAAAGCATTTTTGAACTCTTTTAATTTTCTTAAATTTCCTCTCTTTCTTGATTTTGGTAAAAATATTATTGCCTGTAATTCTTTTGGGGCTAACTCTCTATGTAATAATTTCATCTTTAGATTATCTGTCACATTAAAACCTCCAAAATGACAGGCACATGCATCATCGTAAGCCCCTGTTATGCTAACTTTTGTCTGGATTGACGTTTTTGCACCTAATTTCAAAATTTCTTCATCACTCATAGTTTTTCCAAAGGCTTTTGCACATGATAGCACGACTGCTGATGAAATTGCACTAGAGCTCTTCAACCCATACCCTGTTGGTATGTTTGATTTAAAATCTAGTTCTAGTTTGGTATTATCTAAAATTTTCTTTGGAATCATATTTTCAATTAATTTATTTATTAAGCGTGAACTAATTGTCTTATTCTCTGATGTAATGTGAATTCCTTTGCCCTCTTTTTTTGTCAATGTTGTTTCCACAAATGTATCAATTCCTAATGTTGATCCTTTTCCTACAGCAATTGCATTCACTATGGAAACTGCACCGTATACCTTTGCTACTACCTGTGTCATTAGAAACCTCCTAGAATAGATCTTTTCATTACATCATATGGAGCTTTTCTATCTAACCAAATTTCAAATGAACGTATTGCTTGTCCAAGTAACATTTCATAACCAAAAATTATTTTACAATTCTTTTCCTTTGCTTTGTTTATCAAGTCTGTTTTTACTGGTTTGTAAACTATATCATAAATTATTGTTTTTTCATCAAATAATTTTTCAGGTATTATATTATTTTCATTTTTTAATCCTAACGATGATGCATTAACTATAAAATCAAAATTTGAATCAAATGAATTCATATCTTCAATTGTTTGTGATGTTGCATTTAATCCCAATTTATTTGAAAATTGTGCTAATTCATCACCATTGGTTTTTGTTCTATTGACGATTGTAATCTCTCTTGCATTTTCTTTTTGAAATCCTGCTACAATTGCTCTTGATGCTCCTCCTGCACCGAGCAAAAGAATTTTGGAATTTTTTATTTCAAGTTCTTTTCTTTTTATTGGCTCTAGGAATCCATCCATATCTGTATTAAATCCTCTTAGTATTCCATCATCATTAAGAACAGTATTCACTGCTCCAATTTTTTTACAATTATCATCTACATTATCTAAATAATTCATCATCTCAATTTTATGAGGTATTGTTACATTAAATCCTGAAATTTTGATTTTTTTTAAGGATTCTATGCCTGTGGCCAAATCTCCTTGAGCCACTCTATATGCAATGTATGTGCATTCTAGCTGTAATTCTCTGTATGCTGCGTTATGAATTGTTGGGGATAATGAATGCTCAATTGGGTCTCCAATCACCGCATATGTCTTCAACATATCTTCAATTCAATTTAGATTGATATAACCTATTCATTGGTAAAAAAAATTTTCATAGTAAAAATTAATTCTAGCAAATAGAAGAATGGATATGCATAAAATTCCTTTTTTGATTATTTTATTAATCGGAATTTCCCTTATCCCCTTCTCGTTTTCTGAAGGCATTCCTGAATGGGTGAAGAATAATGCTTCTTGGTGGTCTGAAAGACAAATTTCTCAAACTGAATTTACAAATGGTCTTGAATTTTTGATAAATGAAGGAATTATCTACATTCCTCCAACAGAACCTGGTCCTCCTGGACCTGATAAAATTATTCCAGATTGGGTTAGAAATACTGCTGGATGGTGGGCAGAAGGTAAAATTCCAGATTCTGAATTTGTCAATGCGATGAAGTATTTGATTGAAATTGGACTTATCGAAGTTGAAGCATCAAGTCCTGAAGTAATAGAGAAAGAAACTGTAGAAGAAATTCCTGAAACTCCAGAAACAACTGGAGTGCCATTAATGTTGTTACTTGAAGGATATGCTACAGTGACACCTGAAAAAAGATTTGTCTTAGATCTTTTGGTGTTTGATGCTGAAATGTATCCTCAGGCTTCTCCAACATTCAACAGAAATGCATCGTATACTGTTGATGGAGTAAATGTAGAAATAGAATTATACAACGAAGAAGGATTAATTCATACTTCTTCTGGAACTACCAAAGATGGATTTTTTAGATATCAGATACTTGCACGTGAAACCACTCAGGATGGTACACTTTGGATGATAAATAATTTGTATACCGTTAATGTTACTGTATCACTAGATGGTCAGACTACTGAAAAGATTCATCAATTCTATGGAATTTCAAACTACGACAAAGGTTAACTCTCTAAAGATTTTATTTCATCAACGCTAAATTGTCCTGGGGCAATTGCTTTTCCCAATGACACATACGTAAATGGACTTCCTAAATGCAAACATAGTATTCTTGAGAATTTGCCTTGATCTCCCATACAAAATGCTACCATCTTATTTTTTGATTTAACTGAATAAAGTGATAATAATCTCGAAGCATCAGATACATTCTTTGCAACAGTTACAATTTTTACAATATTTGAGAATTTTTCCATCTTCTTGAATCTAGATTTTAATTGTGATTCATTAGGTGTTTTCTTAAAATCATGCCATGAAATCAATAATTTACATTTCGATTTTTTAAGATATGATGCTAGATTCTTGTCTTTTTGAATTGTATTAAATTCAACATCAAGTAAAAATGGATTATATTCTGCAATTAATCGTAAAATTGATTTTCTTTCATCTTCTTTTCCAATAAATAAACCTCCTTCGGATTTTGGTCGTAATGTACATACGCATCTTGATAGATTTTTCTTAGAACTTTCTAAAACAATCGGAATATCTGATTTTTTCAAATAATCAAATCGTATTTCAGCAAAATCTGATTTTGAAAGTGCTTTTTTTAGAATTATTTTGAGTTTCTTTGGATTCTTCTCGCCAATTGATACGCAGGTCTTATACTTCATTATTTTTCGAGAATATATTCGTCGGCTACTTCCATTCCAAAGTGTCTTCCACTTGCTTCTTTAGAAAATGCCAAAACTGAATCACCTTTTTTGAGATGTGTTACTGACACTAATTGTCCATTTGCCTTTACAAATCGTATAGTTTCAGCATCTTGTGCTATAATGCCACCTATTTCGTTTCCCACTTTTGCTTTGATCAAAAGCATTGGTCGTTTTTCAATCTTACATCTTCCAATAGCTGCTCTTCTTGCTTTTCCTTTAGAATTAAGAATTAGCACTTCACTGCCTGTTTCTAATTCTGATAGATATTTTGTATTTCCATCTGGTGATAATGTATAACAGTGAACTGCCCCGGCATTAACTCTAAATGGTCTTGGTGATGTGAATGATGAACCCACTGATTCGTTATGAACTAAGAACATGAAGTTTGCTCTACTTCCAATTAACATTCCTTCTCCTTTGTGTAACATTGATGCTGTATCAACACAAACTCGTTCTCCATCTCCAACCTCTTGGATTTCTGTTATTTTTGCAGTTTTCAAATCAAAACTCTTTGTTCCAAGATTTACCAAAGTTTCTTGCACTTCGCCTATGGAACCTGTTTGGAAGATTACGCCATCAACTCCAACATCTAAAATTGAAAACATCTTTCTAACTTCCTTTTGGTTTTTTGCTATTGTGAATATTTTTGTGTGAATTTTATGCAATTTTGCTATAATGTTCTCTAGAGGAATTATCTTCCAATCTTTAACCTCAATTATGACAAAATCAAGTCCTTTTTTTGCAGTTTCATAAACTCCATCAATATCTTTATTTGATAAGATCTTGAACTGTTTTCCATTTTTTTTACCCTTTACCTTTTTTCCATCTTTACCTAGAACCACATAATCTGCATTAGATGTTGTAAAGACAGTTTTCATTTTACTTTTTTTATTCGTAATTAGTTTAGGATCTGCGTAGATGTGTTTTACACCTTCATCCTCTAAATTTTTTACAAATTTATTTAATTGATTTTTTCCAACTTTTGGTTGGACAATCAAAAGTTTATCAGTTGCCAATTTTCTTTGCCATTTCTTTTGCTGTTTCTTTTTTGAAAATTATTCCTGCTAATGCTTCTACCATTTTATCTGGTGTTTTATGTGCAAAAATATTTCTTCCATATGTAACTCCTTTTGCACCTGCTGCCATTGCATCTTCAGTCATTTGTAAAATATCCAAGTCAGTTTTTGATTTTGGACCTCCTGCAATAACTACTGGAACTGGAATACTTTCTGTAACTTTTTTGAATGAATCAATATCTCCTGTGTATAATGTCTTGACAATATCTGCACCACACTCTGCACCAATTCTTGCAGTATGTGCAACTACTTCTGGATCATGTGGATCCTTGACATTCTCTCCTCTAGGATACATCATTGCAAGTAATGGAACATTCCATTCATGACATTCTTCTGAAATTTTTCCTAGTTGTTCAACCATCTCTGGTTCCTCTTTTCCTCCAATGTTGATATGCAATGAAACTCCGTCTGCTCCTAATCTTATTGCCTCTTTTACAGAGCCTGTTAGCATTTTTCTATTTGGAGCCAATGATAATGCAGTACTAGATGAAAAGTGGGCTAAAATTCCAACCTTGGTTGGCCTTGGTAATGTTTTGATAATTCCTTTGTTAATTATGATGCTTGTTAAACCGTGATTCTCACATTTGTAAATTACATCATGAGGTTTTTCTAATCCTTCAATAGGGCCATTTGAAATACCATGATCCATTGGAATACAAAGCATCTTGCCTTTTCTCATAATCTTACTTAATCGAATTTCTGTACCTGTTGCCATTAGTGATATCTTTGGTATACCATACTTAAAAATTGCCAAAAATGTAATTTTAGGCTCGTTTTTTATCTAAGAATTAAATATCAATCTCAAACGATAGATTGTGATTGAGTCAATTAACACAACAAATCCACTCTAGTGAAATAGGAGATATCTTAGAAAATTCACTTAATGGTATTCGACCAAAAAAAGAAGATTATCTAAGATTATTGAAATCTGACGATGTATATCTAATGGGGCTTGTTGCTGGAAACATAACCCGAAAGAAATTTGGGAAAAAAGTATCTTTTGTAAATAATATTATCTTGAATTACACTAATGTCTGTATCACTGATTGTAAGTTCTGTGCATTTTATAGACCTCCTAATCATGAAGAAGCCTACACCTTAACTTTAGATGAAATTGAAGCTAGAGTAAAAACAGGTTGGGATATGTTCAAAATTAGACAGGTCCTAATTCAAGGTGGCCATAACCCAAAACTTGGAATTGAATATTATGAAGATTCATTTAAAATGATTCGTTCAAAATTCCCAAATGTAGGTGTGCATGGATTATCCACTTCTGAAATTGACATGATTGCTACAGTTGAAAAGTCATCTACAAAAGAAATTTTATCAAGATTGAAAGATGCAGGTTTACAATCTGTTCCTGGTGCAGGTGCTGAAATTCTAACTGATTCTGTTAAAGAAATCATCAGTCCAAAAAAAATTGATAGTGATGATTGGATTAGAATTATGAAAGAATCATTTGAACTTGGACTTCCTGCTTCTGCAACAATGATGTATGGACATGTTGAAACTGATAATGATATTGTGGAACATTATGATAAAATTGCCAAATTACAAAAAGATCTTAATGGATTCATGGCATTTATTCCATGGAGTTTCGAACCAAACAATACTCTAATGCAAAAGGAAGGAACTGTTACAACCGGTGCAGGTGGAATACAATTACTAAAAATGATTGCAATTTCTAGAATAATCTTTGATGGATTAATTGATCATATTCAATCATCATGGCTAACAAACGGTGTTGGTATGGCTCAACTAGCATTACAATATGGTTCTGATGATTTCGGTGGTACATTAATTGGAGAAGAAGTTGTTTCTTGTACAGGTGCTCGTTCCACTGAACTAACTGATAAAAGAATCATTGAATCAATAAAACAAATTGGTTATTCTGCTGAAGAACGTGATAACTTTTACGAAACAGTATCTATGCGTTAAATTCCATATTCGGACCATCTGGAATCCACTAATTTCTTAGTCTCATCATCTACCTGAACTTTCTCTTGAATTTCTCTTTCAAATCCTTCTTCTGCTGTTTTTTGTGTTGCATCAATTCCTAGTTTTGAGCCTAGATTCACTAACGGTGATGCAGGATCTAGTGTATCTGTTGGGGCTCTATCTATTATTGTAATGTCTCTTGCCGCATCTGTTCTAGTTGTAATTGCCCATATTACATCATTCATGTCGTGTACATTCACATCTTCATCTACAACTACAAACATCTTCGTTAATGCCAGTTGTCCCATTCCCCACAAACCCATCATGACTTTTTTTGCTTGTCCGGGGTATCGTTTCTTTATAGAAATTATTGCCAAACCCTGGAACCATCCTGCTGCAGGCATTTCAAAATCAACAACTTCTGGATGGAACATTCTGATCATTGGCAAAAATGAACTTGCAATTACTTTGCCAATGTACGCATCTTCTAAAATTGGTTTTCCAACAACTGTTGTAAGGTAAATTGGATTTTTTCTTTGCATCACTCCAGTCAATGTAAAAGTTGGGAATGGTTCTTTTGGTGTATAATATCCTGTATGATCTCCAAACGGTCCTTCATCTCTAATATCTGATGAATCAACATAACCTTCCAATACAATTTCTGCATTTGCAGGAACTTCCACATCAATTGTTTTGCATTTTACCATTTTGATTCCTTTTTTTCTTGTAATTCCTGCAAAGAGATACTTGTCTAATCCTTCTGGAACTGGTGCAACTCCTGAAAAAACGGTTGCAGGTTCGCCTCCAATAATAATTGCAACCTCTGTTTTAGTTGATTTTGTGATGGCATGATGCTCTGCGCCTCGTTTGTGTTTTTGCCAATGCATCAGGGCATGTGTACTATCTACAATCTGAATTCTGTAAACCCCTAAATTTCTAATTCCTGTTTCAGGATGTTTTGTCGCTGTTAAACCAAATGTTATGAATTTTCCTGCATCTTTGTGAAATGATTTCAGAATTGGTATGTCATCAAAAGTTGGATTTTCTTTTATTACTTCGGTTACAGGACCACTTTTTTCTAAACTTGGAAATGACTCACTCATCTTTGAGAGCTCAGGTAATTTCTTAATTTTATTCAACATTCCCTTTGGAATTTCCATCTTTGTCATATCTGCAATTCTTTGCCCAATTTCTGTAAAATCTGAAGTTTCAAGTGATAATTCCAATCTCTTCATTGAACCAAATGCATTTCCTAAAACGGGCATATCATATCCTTTAACATTTTCAAAAAGTAATGCTGGACCATTGTCGTACATAGTGCGACGTAAAATTTCTGCTAACTCAAGCTCGGAATCTACCTCTGTTGTAATTTTTTTTAATTCTCCGGCTTTTTCTAAAACCTCGACTAACTCATGAATGTCCTCAATTGGCATGTGCTACCTCTTTTCAAAAAGAAGGTATAAGCCTAACTCGGTACTCAAAAACTGCTTTCAGCAAGAGTTTAATTCTGTTTTAATTTAATTGGTTTGTGACTGATTCGGACATTTGTGGTGTTTGCAAAGGTGTTGGAACAATCGAATTAATTGATTCTCAATGCCCTTTCTGTAATGGTACTGGTGAAAATTCTACTGCAGCAGAGAGTTACATGAAATCACACATCTGTCAATGCATATTCCTTGATAGAAAGATGTGTCCAATTTGTGGAGAAAAATGTCATCATGATACTCCACATCGTCCAAAAATTAGAATAAGCCCAATTAACTAAGGCATTGGCGGAAGTTCGCTTTTCTTTCCATGTCCACCTGAACCAAATTTGCAGTAAAAACACAGATCTGATTGCATATGAGTCAGGTGTTCGATCTGTATCGCACCAATTTTCAATGCGATTTTTGTGAGAATTTTATACTTTAGTGGCATTGCAGGAATTACCTCTTTGATGTAAACTTGATAATGTTCTGGGCAAAACTTTAGCGTTACTCGTGCAGCATCAGATCCTGCGTCATTGACCTGTTTTGCAAAATTAACCTGTTCTCGAATATATTCATGTTTTGGGCATGGACAATTTTTGCCCCCTGGATGCTTATAGGCTGGTGTATTTTTCCAATCAAAATCAGGATATTCTTTTTCGAAATCGTCCACCCATTTCCTACACGTGTATAATTAATAAAATTAGATCAATAATATCCTCATAGAAACATCATAAGCTAAATAAACACCTCAAATGACGAGAAATTATGGCTACAGCAAAAAAGACTACAAGAAAGTCTACAACAAAAAAAGATCTAGAAGCCAAAATTGCTGATTTAGAAGCAAAATTGAATAAATTAGCAGCTGCACAAGATGCAAAACCAGCAGAAACTGCACCAAAACCAGCAGAAACTGCACCGGAACCAAAACCAGCAGAAACTGCACCGGAACCAAAACCAGCAGAAACTGCACCGGAACCAAAACCAGCAGAAACTGCACCGGAACCAAAACCAGCAGAAACTGCACCGGAACCAAAACCAGCAGAAACTGCACCAAAACCAGCTGAGAAAGCACCACCAGCATCAGGAGAACTTCACGAAAGATTCCGTGAAATTCCAACCGGAAACTGGAACACACAAAAAGTTGCAATCACTGGTTTCACTGCACCTGGTAACAGATACTTTGGTAGTAGAGCTCTTGTAGCACAAACTAGTGTTACACCATCCAACTGGAATGATCAAAAAACAAAAGTTACTGGTTATACAGCACCAAGTAACAAGTACTTTGCAACAAAACAAAGACTTGCATATCATCCAGAAGCCAAAAAATTTGGTACTTGGATTAATGACGCTCCTGCACCAAAAGCAGAAAAACCGGCAGAAGCTAAAAAAGCAGAATCTAAACCAGAAGCTGGCGGTGGTCCACACGGACATGATGAAAAACCAAAGACAGAGGCTAAAACCACTTCCGCAGATACAGCAAAAGATGAGTATGCTGCAAGAATGGCAAAAAAAGGAGCCACTTTACCAAAAGGATTCATCAAAGATGCTAAAGCAAACACAGGACACTAATCATTAGTGTAATTCTAGAACATTCTTTTTTCTTTTATCTTTTTAAAAATATCTTGAATTTATTTTCATCATCAAAATATTTTTTCTCATCTTTTGAAATTAAATTTTAGAATTAACATCTGAATTAAATACAATCTTTTCAGATCTTCGTCATGGCTGGTCCACATGAACATGACGACAAACCAAAAGCTACAAAAAAAGCAAAACCAAAGAAAGCGGCACCAAAAAGAGATGAAAACTTTTGGAGAACCGATGAGGCAAAAGACGAATATGTAGCAGAATACAACACTATGGCTAAAGATGGCAAAAGAGGAGCTTCACTATTAGGTCCTCTTCCTGCAAAATTTGTACCAGATGCTAAAGCAGGAAACACAGGTCACTAATCATTAGTGTAAAACAATTTCTTTTTTCTTTTATTTTCTTTAATTTTTTCCTAAATTCATATCATATTTTGAAAAAATTTCATATCATTACATAAATAAACAACTAACGTCATTGCGAATCATGGGTGGACCACACGCACACGATGAAAAACCTAAGAAAGAGGCTAAAGTTGACGACGCTGACAAAGAAAAAGAAGAATATTCAGCAAAAATGGCAAAAAAAGGAGCCACTTTACCAAAAGGATTCATCAAAGATGCTAAAGCAAACACAGGACACTAATCATTAGTGCAAAATTTCCTTTTTTCTTTATTTTTAGATCGGTTAGATTATAGTATGAATTAAATATGAATACCATGAGTTTTTTTTAATGACAATCGGACTTTATTTTGGTACTCAAACTGGTAAAACAGAAACCGTTTGTGGTATTATCAAAGAACAACTAGGCGATGCAGTAGCAAATGCAAAAGATGTTACCGAAAGTGACTTGGCAGATTTTGCCGGTCTTGATGGTCTCATTTGTGGCATTCCTACATGGAATACTGGTGCTGAAGAACTTAGATCTGGAACAGCTTGGGATGACCTTTTAGAAAAAATTGGTGCATTAGATCTCAAAGGAAAACCAGTCGCAGTATTTGGCTTGGGTGACTCTGTTGGTTATGGACAAGATTATGTCGATGCAATGGAAGAACTACACAGATATTTCGAAAAAGCAGGCGCAAAAATGGTCGGATACGTAAGTCTTGACGGCTATGAGAACTTTACTAGTTCAAGATGTTTGATTCCACATCTCAATGAGATTACACCACCAGAAGATGGTGAAAAATTCTGTGGACTTCCTGTCGATGAAGATAGTGAAAACGATAGAACACAAGAACGAGTAGAAAACTGGTGTGCCCAGCTTAAAAAAGAAATGGGAATATAGAAAAATCTACATCCTCATTACAACTCCTTTTTTCAAATTTTTACAAATTTTTGTTTATTTTTTTGGAAAAATTTTATGTCACTACAAAATGCACATAAGCAACTAATTCCCTATTCCACCAATGGCGACATCTAAAAAGCGTACAACTACACGTAAAACTACACGTAAAACTACAACAAAACGCAAATCCACATCTTCAAGAACGACAAAAGCTGATTTGGAAGCAAAAATTGCTCAATTAGAAAAGCGGTTATCAAATCTTGCTGAAGCTCCTAAACCAGCTCCAAAAGAAGCTCCTAAACCAGCTCCAAAAGAAGCTCCTAAACCAGCTCCAAAACCAGCAGAAGCTAAAAAACCAGAAGGCGGTGGCGGTCCACATGCACATGATGAAAAACCTGCAGATAAGGCACCACCAAAGCCTGTAGAGAAAGCACCTTCTGTTCCACTTCACGAAAGATTCCGTGAAATTCCAACCGGAAACTGGAACACACAAAAAGTTGCAATCACTGGTTTCACTGCACCAGGTAACAGATACTTTGGTAGTAGAGCTCTTGTAGCACAAACTAGTGTTACACCATCCAACTGGAATGATCAAAAAACAAAAGTTACTGGTTACACAGCACCAGGAAACAAGTACTTTGCAACAAGACAAAGACTTGCATATCATCCAGAAGCCAAAAAATTCGGTACTTGGATTAATGATGCTCCTGCAGGTGAACAAGCAAAATCTGCTCCACCTCCACCACCTCCACCTCCACAACCTGAACCTCAGGCAAGTGCTGGAAGTGCATCTGATGGAAAATCAAAGCAAGCACAACTTGAAGACTATGAGAAAGAATACTTGGCACGTCTAGAACAGAAAAAAGTCGATGATGCAAAAGCAGTAGCTGAAGCCGCAAAAGCTGAAGCCGCAGCCGCAGCCGCTAAAGTACAATCTAATCGAGGCTCATTACCAAAAGGTTTTGGACCTGAAGGTGCTAAAGCAAACACTGGACACTAAACGCCTTTACTCTTCTTTTTATTTTATTTTTGAAATGCCTCTAGGACTTCCTTTGCATGTCCCTTTGGTTTCACTTTAGGAAATACTTTGAAAATTTTTCCTTTCTCATTTACTAAAAATGTACTACGATTAATTCCCATAAACTCTCGACCCATGAATTTTTTTAATCCCCACACTCCAAATTTTTTACAAACCTCTGTTTCTACATCTGCAAGTAAAATGTAAGGTATGTTCATTTTATCACAAAATTTTCTATGTGATGTTACGTCATCTTTACTAATACCTACGATCTCTATTCCAGCTTTTTTGAATTTTTTATAATCTTTTGAAAATTCATCTGCTTCAGTTGTACATCCTGGAGTAAAATCTCTTGGATAAAAATACACAACATACTTTTGTCCTTTCAATTGTGATGATTTTACCAAGTTACCATCTGCGTCTTCTAATTGAAATTTAGGTACTGCTTTTCCTTCTTCGATCATACCACCCGTACAGTTTTTCCAGTTAAATATTCTTTGAGTAAAAATTGACTAGAATGTTTTATATGGACATCAAATTCGACATCGAATATGGTAAATCCACGAGCATGGCTTGCAGAAGCAATTGCAACATATGCTCTAGTATTCTTTGGACCATTATCTGTAATTCTATCTGCTGCATGGTATGGCGATGGATTATCAACTGAAGCAATAATTTTCATATCTCTTGGTCACGGTGGAATTATTGTTTTCATGGTTTATGCATTTGGACACATATCTGGAGCGCATATCAATCCTGCAGTTACAATACCTATGATGATTACAAAACAAATTGATGTTAAAAATGGAATTGGATACATTTTGTTCCAAATTATGGGTGCAATTATCGCTACCCTCACCTTACAGGCTCTATTTCCAGAAATTGGTAAAAAAGTATTCTGGGGTGCTCACGGGGGTCCTAGTGAATTAATTGGTAACAGTATGATGTCTGGACTAGTAGTCGAAATTATCTTAACATTCTTCTTAGTTGTTGTAATCTATATGGTGGCAGTTCATACAAAAGCACCAAAGCAGATCTATGGTGGTGCAATTGGTGGAATGGTTTTCTTACTTCACTTAGTTGGTGTACCTTTAACAGGCGCATCAATGAATCCTGCACGTTCCTTTTCCCCTGCAGTTGTATCTGGAGATGCAGGTTTATGGGAAGTACAGTGGTTATACTGGGTAGGACCAATCATTGGTGGTATCATTGGAGGTGTAGTAATGAACTATCTGTACGTTAAACCAGCAGAAAAAGAAGCCTAATTCTTTTCCAAACGTTTTTAACAATTTTTCCAAGTAAATTAATGGGTTCGTAGCTCAGCATGGATAGAGCGAGTGCTTGCGGAGCATTAGGTCGGGGGTTCGAATCCCTTCGGATCCGTTATAATTCCAATAGAGAAATGACGGCAAGAATTACCTTGAAACAAAAATTTTATGTAATTTTTTGGTAAAATAATAATACTTTAAATGATTTCCGGATGGAGGATTTCGGATGTTAAAAGATAAGATTGAAGAATTGAAAAAAGAAAAGGATGTAGTAATTCTTGCACACAATTATGAAATTCCTGAAGTTCAGGACATAGCTGATTTTGTTGGTGACTCATTAGGACTGGCACGACAGGCTGCAAAAACTCCTCATAAAACAATTTTATTCTGTGGTGTACATTTCATGGCTGAAACTGCAGCAATAATCAGTCCTGAAAAAAAAGTTCTCATACCTGATACTAATGCAGGTTGTTCATTATCTGATTCAATAAACCTTGAACAACTTAAAAAATGGAAATCAGAACATCCAAACGCAATTGCAGTTGGTTATGTTAACACTACTGCTGAAATAAAATCCGAATTAGATTATTGTTGTACGTCATCAAATGCTGTAAATGTTGTAAAAGCAATTCCAGATGACAAAGAAATTCTATTCTTACCTGACATGTTCTTAGGATCTTACGTTGCAAAGATGACTGGTAGAAAAAATATGTTAATCTGGGCAGGAGAATGTCATGTACATGCAGGTATTACACCTGATCATGTCAAAGAAAAACTAAATTCACTTGCTAATGCTGAATTTTTAATCCATCCTGAATGTAGTTGTACAACTCCTATGATGTACGATGTTGCAAATGGCAGCTATAGTTCTAATCAAGTACAAATTTTATCTACTGAGGGAATGATGAATCACGTAAAAAATTCAAAATCAAACGAATTTGTGGTTGCTACTGAAACAGGAATCTTATACCGAATGAAGAAGCAAAATCCGGACAAAAAATTCATTCCTGCATCTGAAAAAGCAGAATGTGAATATATGAAAATGATTACACTGGAAAAAGTATACAATTCTCTATTAAATGAAACAAACGTAGTTACTGTTCCAAAAGAAACTGCTGATAAAGCCAGATTGGCAATTGAAAGAATGCTTGCAATAAGTTAAGAAATCTCTAAACTCAAATCTATGCCATCAACTGAATTAGTTATACTTCCAACAGATATCATGTCGATATTTGTTTCAGCATATTTTGTAATGTTTTTTGAATTTATTCTTCCTGACGCTTCTAAAATTACTTTATTTCTTAATTTGAGCTCGGTTAATTTCTTCATAGTTTTTTTAATTTGAGTTGGAGAAAAATTATCTAACATTATGATGTCTGCGCCCATTTTTGCACACAAAATTGCATCACTTGATGTTTCAACTTCTATCTCAATTTTACCTCTCGTCTTTTTTGCTTTTCTTAAAATCTCTTCAATTGATTTCTGTACTGCCAAATGATTGTCTTTAATCATAATCATCTCGTTGAGATTCATTCTGTGTTTCTCACCGCCGCCAATTTTTACTGCTTCTTTATCAAAAAATCTTAAACCTGGGGCAGTTTTTCTTGTAGCAAAAACTTTAGACTTTGAGCCTGTAGATTTCACAAGTTTTTTGAGACTGTTTGTTTGTGTTGCAATCCCACACATTCTTGAGAGAAGATTTAGTGCGGTTCTCTCACATGTTAAAATGTCTCCTGCATTTCCACTTAATTCTAAAATAGTTTGATTTGGTTTTGCTGTTTTTCCATCTTGTTTGAGAATTTTTGTCTTACATTTCTTTAATGCAAAAATTTCTTTTGCATACTTTGTACCTGCTACAACAGTTTCTTCTCTAGTTATGATTCTTGCAACGATTTTTTGTTTTTTTAATAACTTACTTGTAATGTCGCCTTTTGCAACATCTTCATCTAAAAATCGTTTTAATTCTCTTTTTGGAGAATATTTCAATTTAAGTTACCTTTAATGCGTATTTACCTGGTTTAGTAATTCCTAATGTATTAGAAATTTTTGAGTTAGTTGGTTTCACAACTAATACTATTCCATTCCAATCAGGTGAAAGGTCTGTTGATTTACATACTGGACAAACTTTTGCTGTTGTCACACATCTACATTCTCTACAAGCTAATTCTTTTGCCAATTATTTTTCCTCAACTACAACTTCTTTTGCATCGACTTCTTCACCATTGGCCTTTGCAATTTCTTCTTTAATCCATTCTTCTGTACCTAGGAATGGCTGTCTACAAGTAATTCCAATCTTTCCCATTGTAGCTGCTTTACCTAATGACACTGCGGTAATTCTAGTTCTTAACATTGAACCAACTTTTAATGTTCTTCCACTTTGATTTGCAATTATCATTCCTGATGCAACATCACTTTTCAAATAATCATCCATAACTTGTGACAAATGTAACAATGCATCAGTTGGTCCAATTCTTACAAATGCACCAAAGTCGGTAATGTCTACAATTTCACCTTGAACAATTTCTTGTAATTTTGGATAAAATGTTAATGCTTGAAATTCTACTCTATGGAATGTACCTCCATCACCAGGAATCATTTTTCCCATTGGTTCCACTTTGGCATCCATTACCATAATGATATATCCTAACTCTTGATTGATCATACTTTCATATTTTGATTTCAAAATACTTTCTGCGGCTTTTTTCAATGTTGAACCAAATAGACTAGGTGGAATTCTTACAATATCTATTAGAGTTGAAACAGAAAACAATTGCAATTTTTTGATGGAATTTTTATTTATGAACCTTTGGGTATTTTTCAAGATTTTTTCAAAAAATTCCAATTTTTTTGGCATGTCTGTGCCTCAATTCACTATAATTCTCTAATTAGTTTGGACTAAGTAAAGAATATTTTAAATGAAGAGAATTAGTAATTTGCACAATGGTTGGCGTAGATCAAGTATTGGAAAAACTGGCAACAGTCGTTGATCCTGATTTGAAAAAAGATATTGTTTCAATGGGAATGATAAAGGATCTGGAACTAAACTCAGGTGATCTTAAATTTACTTTGGAATTAACTACTCCTGCATGCCCATTCAATGAAGAAATTGAAGAAGATGTAAGAAAAGCTATTGACGAAATTGATGGCATTGAAAATTTTGATATGAAAGTTACTGCAAAAGTTATGGAAGGTCGTTCACTTGATGCCGACGAAGCAATGGCAACTGTCAAAAATGTAATTGGTGTTGCTAGCGGA
This sequence comes from Candidatus Nitrosopelagicus brevis, assembly GCF_000812185.1. Taxonomy (NCBI): domain Archaea; kingdom Thermoproteati; phylum Nitrososphaerota; genus Candidatus Nitrosopelagicus; species Candidatus Nitrosopelagicus brevis. The sequence goes on from NZ_CP007026.1 coordinate 406,707, forward strand.
AAAGGTGGAGTTGGAAAATCTACCGTATCATTGAATCTTGCACTTGCATTATCTCAAACAGGCGCAAAGGTTGGTTTACTTGATGCAGATATCTACGGACCAAGTATTCCATTGATGTTGGGAATGAAAGATGGTGCAATGGAAGTAGAAGATAACAAATTACAACCTGCAACATTTAATGATCTCAAAGTAGTTTCTTTTGGATTCTTTGCAGAACAAGAACATCAAGCAGCAATTTATCGTGGACCAATTATTTCTGGAATTTTAAAACAATTTTTAGTTGACACAAACTGGACAGATCTTGATTATCTTATAGTTGATCTTCCTCCTGGTACAGGTGATATACCATTAACATTAGCACAAACAATTCCTATTACTGGAATTTTAGTTGTAACTACTCCACAAGATGTTGCAAGTAATGTTGCAGTCAAAGCAATTGGAATGTTTGACAAACTAAACGTACCAATACTTGGCGTTGTAGAAAATATGAGTTATTTTGCATGTCCTGATTGCACAAAGAAACATTACATCTTTGGTAACGGCGGCGCAAAAAAGATTAGTGAAAAACATGAAATTCCATTCTTAGGAGAAATTCCGTTAAACTCTGGAATTATGGAAGGTTCTGATTTAGGTAAACCTGTAATGATGACAAATACAGAATCACCTAGTGCAGATGCATTTAGAATTGCAGCAAAAAATGTTGCAGCACAATGTAGTATTGTTGCAGCAAAACTACAAGAAGAAATACAAGCAGAAGCTACTACAAACTAGTACATGATTTTACCACCAAACTTACGTGATGAGTTAAAAATTCCTCTTGGTAAATTAATTCCAAACGATTCATCTGAAAAAGAATCCTACATTCGAAAAATTTACTCTGAGAAAGTTGTAATTACTGTTGGAGATGCAACATCTGAATTACTTTTAGAAATGGGCCTAATTCCATTATTACACATAGTTGACGGACAAGAAAAACGTGAGAAACGTTCACCTCCTGAAATTGAATCCATCAGTACAGAATTAACTATAAAAAATAATCCTGGCGAAATTAGTACTGAGAGTTTTAATCTTCTAAAAACTATCTTTGATCAAAAACCTCCTATACGATTGCTAGTTGATGGTGAAGAAGATTTGTTGGTTTTACCTGTATGTCTATTTGCCCCTGAAAATTCAGTTGTAATGTATGGTCAACCAAATGAAGGATTAGTAATTGCTGAAATCACTGATGAAGTCAGAGAGAAGGTTCAAAAAATAGTAAATCAAATGAAATAAGGGATGATGAGACGGTGGCTGTATGACTTGTGATTACAACACTAAACTCTGACCATCTTTTACACTTTGCCAAGATCATTTGACACAATCCAATAAAGTCTGAAATTTATAATCTAATCATGAAGCTAGATGATGAGCTCCGTTTGATAGTATTGGAAAAAGTAGGGATATACTCAAAAAGATTCTCAACTCCTGAGCCACAAGTATTTTTTACAAACAAGGAAGTAATGGCTGCTCCAAAAGAAATCACTGAAGGTTGCAGAACTACGGCCTACAAGTATTATGGTGTATCATACATGGAAAAAAACACAATCTTCATCAATGTAAAAAAAATCCCTGATGAGAAGACTTTGGAAAATACAATTGTACATGAATTGATCCACCAAAGGTTTCCATATCTGAGTCATGGCAAGAGATTCAACAAATTAGTCCGCCAAGGCTTACGTGGAAAGACATTTGATCCATACAGGAAAAGAAATTCTCCTGAAATCTCTTGTTGATTTATATTCTTCACAGATTCGTTTTTCAAATATACGATGGCTACTGAAACTTTTCTGGGTTTGCCTATAGAGGTAATTATACCAATTATTGCCGCAATCGCATCATTTGCAGTTGCAGGCATATACACTGGTTGGGTTGCTAAACAAAATCCTGGCACAAAACAAATGCAGGAAATATCTGAAGCAGTAAGAATTGGTGCAGCAGCATTTTTGAGACGTGAAATGAGAATTATTATTCCAATAGCAATTGGATTATCTGTCATCATTGGATTTTTCATTGGTGATTCAAACGGAATTGCTTTTGCAGTAGGTGCAACACTTTCTGCAGTTGCAGGATTTATCTCACTAAAAGTTACAGTAAAGGCTGCAGTAAGAGCAGCACATGCAACAGGTTCTGGTTTAGGAAAAACTTTTGCTATTACATTTAGAGGCGGTGCAACAGTAGGTCTTGCAGTTCCTGCAATGGCATTAGCTGCAACCGCAATTTTGTATATGATTTATCCAAACCCAATTACTATTGCCGGTATCGGAATTGGTGCAAGTCTAATTGCATTGTTCATTAGAATCGGTGGTGGAATTTTCACAAAGGCTGCAGACATGGGTGCAGACTTGGTAGGAAAAGTAGAAGCAAACATTCCTGAAGATGACCCACGAAATCCTGCTACAATTGCAGATAACGTAGGTGATAACGTAGGAGATGCAGCAGGCATGGGTTCAGACGTATACGAATCATACATTGTAACAATTTTAGCATCATTACTAATTGCAGCATTAATCGGTTCACCAGAAAACTTTGCATATCCAATCTTAATTGGAGCATCTGGACTCGTAGCATCAATCATTGGTACAGCAACAATTGGCTCTAGAAAGATTACTGATGTCATGAAGCCGCTGAATATTTCATTTTATGTTTCAGCAGCAATAGCAATTGCACTAAACTTTGTATTCACTCAGATAATTCTAGGAGACACACCAATTGCTTACGCACTATTTGGCGCTACAGTCATTGGTGTAATTCTGGTTCCAGTTATACAAAAAATTACAGACTATTACACAAACGCAAACTCAAAACCTGTTGTAGAAATCTCTGAATCTGCAAAGTGGGGTTACGCATCATTAACATTAATGGGAATTATCAAAGGATTACAATCAACCGGACCATTCATGATTGCACTAGTTGCAGCAATTATCGTTTCATTTGCAATTACATCTGCAGCAGCACCAGAAGGTACCGACCCACTACTATACGGAATCTTTGGAACATCACTAACTGCAATGGCTATGCTAAGTCTCGCAGGAATTGTTCTTTCAATTGACGCATTTGGTCCAATTGCAGACAACGCAGGCGGTATTGTAGAAATGACAGAAATGGGTGAAGAGAATCGTAAAATCACTGATGAAATTGACGCAGTTGGAAATACGACAAAGGCTGTAACCAAAGGCTTTGCAATTGCAAGTGCCGCACTAGCAGCATTAGCAATGATTCAAGCATTCCAATTCGAAGCATCACACTATTTCCAAGACATGGTAATTGATTATGGTCTATCAAACCCATCTGTAATTGTAGGTCTCTTAGTCGGTGGATTAATTCCATTTATCATCACAGGCCAATTAATCAGCGGCGTAGAACGTGCAGCAAAGAAAATGGTCTATGAAGTAAGAAGACAGTTCAAAGAAGATCCTGAAATTTTAACCGGTAAATCAAAACCTGATTATGCAAAGTGTGTAGATGTGGCAACAATTGCATCAATTGGTGAATTATGGAAATCCGCATCAATCGCAGTAGCAGCACCAATCATTGTTGGTATTTTGTTAGGTCCATCTGCAGTAGCAGGTCTCTTAATGGGAGCAGTTGTTTCTGGAATATTCTTGGCATATCACTTGGCAAACACTGGTGGTGCATGGGATAACGCAAAGAAACTCATTGAAATGAAAGGTGAAAAGGGTACTGAAGAACACAAAGTCGCAGTAGTCGGTGATATCATTGGTGATCCTTACAAAGACACAGCAGGTCCTGCACTAAACACAGTAATCAAACTCTTAAACACAATTGCAATCGTATTCGTACCCGTATTCTTTGCAGTTATTGTATTATAGTAAAATACTATATCTTTTAGAGAATTATAGTAATCGTGTTATCTAAAACCATCTTCATGTTCATTGGCTGCATATTTGGAAGTGTTGCAGGAATATTTCCAAGTAATTTGATAATGTTTTACGGTTTTACCACTGAAACGTTTAGCATGTCCATTCCGTTTATTGTGGTTGGTGTAGTAGGAGTTGTAGTATGCTTTCACTTTGCTCATAAAGCAGAAAATGTTCAGTCTGAAACATCTTAGAAACTTTTATCAATAAATTACTTCTATAACGAATACGAAAAATATACTGATTTTATCAATAATCTTCACTTTTGCTATTGGACTTTATGCCGCACCTGGTGCATTTGCTGAACACAGCATGAATGTTACCGTAGAGAACGCAATGGGTTCTTCAACTCCGGGATGTGAACCAGACTGTTTCTTACCTTCAACAGTTACTATTGGTGTTGGTGGAATGGTTACATTTGCTAACAATGATTCTGCAGCTCACACTTCCACATCTGGAACTCCTGCTGATGGACCAAATGGTATCTGGGACAGCTCATTAGTTATGATGGGCGCAGCATACACAACTCCAGCATTAGATGCAGGTGAATATCCGTACTTTTGCATGGTGCATCCTTGGATGGAAGGGTTGGTTATAGTAACTGATGATCATAATGCAGTTACATCTACGCCATCTATTGGTCCACTGAGCTTTTACATTGACAAAACAACATACACAACTGGAGATACAATTATTGTTACAGGTAGTGGTGCTTCTCCTGAATCTAGTGTAGTGATACTTGTAAATGATCCTGATGGAGATATGGTTCTTGTTACACAGACCGGTGTAAATTCCGATGGTTCGTTTGAAACAACAATTCCAACTGATCCTACAGGAACATTATGGGGACAAGAGGGTTTTTACTCACTTGATGTATCTGATGGTCCTGAAACATTGTTTGTAGAATTTCTCATGTCAAATAGTCCCATAAACTCACATGTAATTGAAAACGCAATAGGTTCTTCAACACCGGGATGTGAACCAAATTGTTTCATTCCTTCTTTTTTAATAGTTGATCCTGGTGACATTGTTACATTTGTCAATAATGATTCTGCAGGTCACACTTCCACATCAGGAACTCCAGCAGATGGTCCAGATGGAAATTGGGACAGTAGTTTAATGTCACCTGGTTACGGTATGGATGTTATTTTTGAAATTTCTGATGCAGGACAAGAGTTTCCATACTTTTGCATGGTACATCCATGGATGGAAGGAACAATAATTGTTAGTGGTGGTGGAGCAACCTCTTCATCACAAGCTGAATCTTCACAAGCACAAGATGATGCAGCAGAAAGAATAGCAGCTGCAGAAGCAGCAGCTGCCGCAGCAGAAGCCGAGGCTGCAGCACGTATTGCAGAAGCTGAAGCCGCAGCAAGAATAGCAGCAGCAGAAGCAGCAGCTGCCGCAGCAGAAGCAGCAGCTGCCGCAGCAGAAGCAGCATCACAACAAGCAATTGCAGAATTATCTGTTAATGAAAAGATAGAGATTACAATGGACTTTACCAATGATTCAGACGTTCAACAGTCATTTGCACTAATTGTACAGATTAAAGATTCTAACAACACTACAATTTCACTATCACACGTTACTGGAATGCTGGGCGCTGGACAAACATTAGACCAAGTCTTATCATATATGCCAAGTGAGGCAGGAACCTATACTGTTGAGAAATTCCTATGGAATAACTTTGCAGATCCTACGGCATTAACTGATAGCAAAGAAACGTTCTCACTAACAGTATCCTAAAAATAAAATAAAATAAAAAAAGATTATAGAATTAACAGCCTTCCATCTTTTGGATGAAATAACCTTTTTCTTTAATCTCGTTTTCTACTGGTTCTGGGGCACCTTGTGTGTGACAGAATTGGCATTCCTCTCCTGTTACAGTAGCACCTTCTTCACCAACAGTTGCTAGCCATTCTTTTGCAAATGCAATTGCTTGATCATGATCCTGCTTATCGGTGATAACATCGAAATGCATTGTATGACCATCTTTGGCTTTAACATAAGTGTCGTAGACGTGTATATCCATTGCCATATTCAAGTTCCAAGATTAGTTCTATTTAATTTATCACTATATTATTGAAATCTGTTTTACGTTCTCGTCTTGTAAAATGAAGCAGTTCATCTCTTTTGTCTTACCTGAATAAATTATCCATGGGAAAGGATTCACTCTCATGAACTTTTTATCTGTCTCTGAAGGTTGGGCTTCTGATTCTGGATGTGAATGAAAGATACAAACTATTTCCATGTTTGATTCCTTTGCCTTTTGATCTACTTCAAATTCTTTATCTGGAGAAATTGTAAACATAACTTCAGACTTTGTAGTATTTTCAGTCAGAACTATTTCTTTCACGGTCCAATTCTCGTCAGTTTCGTTTCCCACTAGAATTGCACAGGATTCGTATGGCTTTTCAGCTTCTGCATACTTAGCTAGTTCTTCTTTATCCTTTTCTGATAAAATAATGGATTTATTCACTATTGTTATTGTGAAGGCTCTTGTATAATTATTGTTGATACCATCCATGGGTGTACAATACACATGTATTCGTATTCTCCAAGGTCTAACTTGTTAGTATCAAGTTTGTAAGTTTCACCGGCATTTAACAAGCCTGTGTCAAATGTTTCTCCAAAGTCTACTGAACTTGTGGCAGTATGTGACATTGCATCATCATTCACCCACTCTATGATGTGTCCTTGTGGAACTAACGCTTCATCTGGATCATAGTCTGGAGCACCTTGTACATCTGAACCTGCTAACATTGAAATCACAAACAGTGGTCCTTCTGGAATTGCTTCTTCTATAACTTCTTCAATTTGCTCAACTTCTGTTGCAACCATGTATTGATCTGGGCTTACAAATCCAAATGCCACGTAAAGTCCAATTCCTGTTCCAAATGCTATGATGAAAATTACTCCAACAGGTTTTGCATATACTGGTATTTTCATTGCAAAGTAAGAGATTACAATTGCTGGAATTGCAATCATGATTAGAAATCCTGCAAATAATGGTAATGTTGAATTCTCTGTCAGCGTTGTTGCAAATGTTCCGAATCCTAGAGAAATTGAGACGATTGTTAATACGGTTGCTTTGGTACGGTTGGATGTTGAAATACCACCTTCCAAAAGACCTGCTGCTAAAATTATCAATCCGAACATGAAAAGTAATCCGGTTAATGCGTGCATTCCATCAATGAATGTGTGGGCAATTCCTGAATATGATGTGACAAGACCTGCAAGTCCAATTGCAGTTAGCCCTCCTCCTGGCATGATTAGATCCCAATTACTCAATTCTGCTTTGATGCTTTCAGAGTATTATTTTATCCTTATGTAACAAAAAAGATCGTCTATTAGAAGGGAATAAATTCGATACGTCAAAAATATGAGTATATTGGGAATTAAAGAAATAATTGAGATTTCGAAACCAAGAATTGTCGTTCTTCTTGTAATTACAGCTGTCACATCGATGTATGCAGCAAGTAAGCTAATCGGACCTGAATTGGACACTTGGGGATTAATCCATATCATTATTGCAGGTGGTTTAGCATCTGCTGGTTCAAGTGCATTGAATCACTACTATGATAGAGACATTGATCCATTAATGGAAAGAACAAGCACTCGACCAATTCCATCTGGCAGAATAAAACCAAACTCTGTTTTGATTTATGGTTTGACAGTAAGTGTAATTTCTGTTGTATATGGTGCTTTAGCTTTGAATTATGTCTCAGCATTTTTCATTGCACTTGGAATATTCTTCTATGTCATAATTTACACCGCATGGTTGAAGAGACTAAATTCTTCTAACATTGTAATTGGTGGTTTTGCTGGAAGTGCAGCTGCTATGGCTGGATGGTCTGCAGCAACAGGCTCTATGGACATACTGGGATTTCTAATCGGATTTCTTGTATTCGTTTGGACACCTTCTCACTTTTGGTGTCTGGCAATGAAAATGAAAGATGAATATTCTGCAGCCAAAGTTCCAATGCTTCCGGTTTTAATTGGAATGCAAAAAACATCAAAATACATTTTGATTAATACTTTGATTCTTCTCCCATACTCATTAATGCTTTATGCATTTGGAATGGGTCTTGTTTATACAGCAATTGCAGCTGCCTCTGGGGGCTTGATGCTTGTATATCATTACAAATTAACAAAAGAACCAACTTCTGACTTTGCATGGAAAGCATACAAAGTTACTGCACCATACTTGACAATAATTTTCTTGGCTGTTGCATTAGATGCAGCATTTCATTTTAGATTTTAAGAGTTAGGAAAACTGGCTTCATAGTCTTTTTCTTGTGTTTCTTTTATCTGTTCTTCGTATTCATCTTCTTCAACTTTTTCTGTAACTGCTTCAATTCTTCTATTTTCTTTTGTTACCCATGAAACGTTAATCAGTCCCATTATTTCTAAATCAAGTAAAACTTTGTTAAACTTACCTTCAGTCATAACTGTCTCTTCTTTTGTAAGTGCTTTTTGTAATTCTTTATCAGTCCAGTTTTCTTTCTGTTTGATTAAATCTAATAGGTGATTTCTTATTGGAATTGTCATATCAATCTAACCGTAAAACGTTTTGTCAGCCTCTCGTGGAATTATGTTTGATGCGCCTTCTTTAATCTTCTCATACCATGTTTCAACCTCTTTTGTTATTGATGGTCTAATTCTCTTTAATCCTGCAGCAAAGTCTTTACTTGTAATTTCTTTAGAATTGTTTTGCATTGCCTCAACCGCAGCTTCTCTACATAGAGATGCCAAGTCTGCACCTGAATAACTCTGTGTGGCAACTGAAATTTCGTTCAAATCTACATCTTTTGATATAGGCATACCGTCTGTTAGTATTTTGATAATTTCTAAACGTCCTTTTTCGTCTGGTGGATTTACAAAGACGTTCAAATCTAGTCTACCTGTTCTTAACATTGAACTATCAATCAAGTCTGGTCTGTTTGTAATTCCTATGATTACTACTCTTGATGTTGTTCCTTCCTCCATCTCTGTTAGCATTTGACTGAGTATGTTTTCTCCAATACCGCCTCCTTCTTCTCCATTTTTCATCTTTGCCAATGAATCTAATTCGTCAAAAATTATTACACATGGTGATGATGCTTTTGCTTTACGGAAAATCTCTCTAATGGCTTTTTCTGATTCACCGACCCATTTTGATAGTATTTCTGGCCCTCTTACGAGAATCATGTTTCCTCCACTTTCAGTAGCTAAGGCTCTAGCCAAAATTGTTTTCCCACATCCAGGTGGCCCGTATAACAATGCACCTTTTGGAGGTTTTATTCCCATTTTACTAAATTTCTCAGGGTCATTCATTGCAACTATCAAATTATCTTGAAGAATGTGTTTTGATTCTTCTAATCCTCCTACATCTTCCCAGAAAATTTTCGAGCGTTCAACATAGAACTCTCTCATTGCTGTAGGAATTACGCCATGCATAGCATCATAAAAGTCAATTAATTTTACTTCCATTGATTGTAGAACCTTTGTTGGAATTTTTTCTGTTTCTAAATCAATTTCTGGTAAATATCTTCGAATTGATCTTATTGCAGCTTCTCTACATAATGATTTCATATCTGCACCTGTGTATCCATGTAATTCTGCTGCAAGACTTTTCAAGTTAACGTCATCTGCAATAGGCATACCTCTTGTGTGAATTTGCATTACCTCTAATCTTCCATCTGCGTTTGGAACAGAAATTTCCATCTCTCTATCGAATCTTCCTGGTCTTCTTAACGCAGGGTCTACGCTATCTGGTCTATTTGTTGCACCAAGAACGACTACATTACCTCTATCTGTTAATCCATCCATTAATGCAAGTAATTGAGCAACAACTCTTTTCTCTACATCTCCATATGCTTCTTCTCTTTTTGGTGCAATTGCATCAATTTCATCAATGAAAATTATACTTGGAGAGTTTTCTTTTGCTTCTTTGAAAATATCTCTTAACTTTGCTTCAGTTTCACCATAATACTTGTTCATAATCTCTGGACCATTAATCGAAAACATTCTTGCATCTGACTCACTTGCTAAAACTTTTGCAAGTAATGTTTTTCCACATCCTGGTGGTCCGTATAACAATATTCCGCTATGCGGTTCAATTCCAAGTCTTACAAATAATTCTGGATGTCTTAATGGTAATTCAACAATCTCTCGCATTACCTTAATTTCTTCTTGTAATCCTCCAACTTGTTCGTATGTTATACGTGATTTTTTATCCTCAGATACTTCTGATAAAATTGTTAGATTTGTAGTACGTTCAATACGAACTATTCCTTTAGGTGAAATTTTTTCGATTTTAAAGTCCATAGCATTACCAAGAATCATCACTGAAATTTCATCAGATTGACTTAATGGCAATCCTTTCAATCTATTTTTCACAAAATCAGTAAATTCCTTGTCAACTGTTACTTGGTCTGCAATTGGTGTTAACGTAACTGATTTTGCCGGTTTTGCTGTTACTTTATTAATTTCAACTACGTCGCTAAGTGCAACTCCTAAATTTTTTCTTGTTTGACCATCAATTCGTATTGTATCTGGATATTTTTCATCCTCATCAGTTGGCCAAACTATTGCACACGTTGATCTTTTTGCATTAATTTGAATTACATCTCCTGGTGTGACTTGAAGATAATCCATTGCATCAGGACCGATTCGAGCTCTTTTTTTACCAATATCTCTTTGTTTTGCTTCTCCCACTCTCATTTGTAGTGGGTCGACATTTCGAGTCAACTAAACTCCTACTTCATGTCAACTGACATGCGGCTCATGTTCAGCACCTCGAACTCACTAACACCTTCTACAGATTTAACAGAACTTTCTAATGATTCCATTTTACCTTCTGCATCTTCTAATGTGAATTCTGCTTTGATAAATTCTAATCCAAAAGCTAATGGCTCTTTTGTATGTCTGAGCAATTCTATGTCGTCTTTTAGACTTGATTTTATTTCATCAACCAATTTTTCCAAATCTACTTCAGTTCCTGTAGGAAGTATTTTTACAATTAAAAGTAATTTAGCCATTTTCTATGGTCCCGAAAAGCCACATGATTCGCATTTATACGGTGCTGCGGCTTCTCTACAACTTCCACATCTCCAAATTAATTCATCTGGACATTCTGGACAGATGAATTTTACATTATTGTCGCCTGGCATGATGTGTCTATTACAACCATTGCATACCGGCAATGAAATCTTTGGAGAGTTTCCATCCAAATCTAACATACCCTTTGAAGACATAATCAAATCCACTCTGTTAGGAATTTATACCTTCCTTGAAATTTTACGCTTTATTTTGAACAAGTCTCTTGATTTCTCCTCCAATCAATGCTTGCATTGTATTGAAGGAACCTTTCATTCCTAGTAATCTGAGAATTGAACTTGTATGAAAATCAAAATCTTCTTTATTTGAAATATCTTCCTCAATTTCCGGAGTAATTGAATTAAACAGTTTATTCACTGTATCATTATCTAGTCTTGCAAGTATTTTTCTAGCCAAATTTTGTTTTTCAAACTCTTTACCAAATTTATCTCTCCATTGTTTTTCATAATTCATTAAAGATGAAGAATTTCCTGTTTTAATTGCTTCAGAAATCGCTCTACCTGCCAAAATTCCTGCCATTCCACATGAGAAAATACCTCCAGCAGTTGTAGGTTTTGCTTGTCCTGCTGCATCTCCCACTATCACTGTATCCTCTTCCACAAAATTTTTGATTGGACCTTTAATCCATATTGGCGCAAATATTTTTCTAATTGTTGAAAAGTTGCCTTTAGATTTTAGAAATTCATCAATTATCGCTAATGTGTTAATTCCTTTGCCTGAAACTCCTACTTTTCCTACTCCTTTGCCTGATGGAATTATCCATGCAAAAAATTCTGGATATTTTTCTTGATCAAAATATACCTCCACTTGACCTTCTTTAATCCAATCTGCATATACCTCGTATTGTGCAGTTAGTAGAATCCCATCTCTGTCTTTATTAGCTAATCTTGAAACTCCTCTACAATCTATAAAAAATTTACATTCTATATTTCCGTTTGATGTTCTTATTGTATTGTGAATTTTTTCTTGGAAACTAGTCTTCACAGAAATTTCTGCACCGTTATCTCTTGCCTGTCTTGCTGCTTGTTTATCTAACTCTCTTCTGTTAATTACTATAATTTTTTGTCTTTTTGAATTAATTGTAATTTCTTTTCCTTTAGGAGAAAAAATTTTTGCGCATTCTATTTTACTATCAAATGTTTTTGGTGAAGGGTCTATACCTAATTCTTTTAAGGCATTTTCGCTAACTAATCCTCCACAATGTTCAGGACTACCTACTTCAAAACCTTCTTCTAAAACTAAAACGGAATGACCATCTTTTGCAATTTCTCTTGCTGCTAAAAGTCCTGAAATACTTCCTCCAGCTACTACTGCATCATACATGTATGGTCTGTAATTTTATTTGGTATTTGAATTGTAACGTTTATCATCAACTTGTATAATTATTTCATATGGCTGATATCAAACAAGTAATTGCAGTTAGAACTGATCTTGGAATGGGCAAAGGAAAAATTGCCGCACAAGTAGGTCATGCATGCGTTATGGGTGCAGAACATGTAAGAAAATCACATCCTGAATGGTTTCAAACTTGGTGGACTGGACAAGAAAAAGTTGTTGTAAAAGTTTCTGGAATAAAGGAATTAGATGAAGTTAAAAGAGGTGCAATTGAGTTGGGGCTTCCGTGGTCTGAAATCACTGATGCGGGTCATACACAAATTGCACCTGGAACCACAACTTGCATATCTGTAGGACCTGCACCTGAAAATCTAATTGATAAAGTAACTGGAGATTTATCATTACTTTAAGAATCAGATATAACAAGCTCTAATTTTGAAAAATTGTGAAACAAAAAACAAAAGGATACCTTGCATTCGCATTTTTAGGCGGTATTCTATTAACATCAACAGTATTGTTTGCGCTCCCTCCGCCACCCCCAATTGATATGACTGATGATGATGTACAAATTACAAAAACTGGAACGCCTATGGATAATTTTCCTGATGAACAACGTGCAACTTTTTGTGGCGCTGGTGGTGATGCAAAATCCACATCTTTTGTGAAAGAATATCAAATTCCAACTTTGTGTACACAACCGCTTGCAATCAAGGTCGCACCAGATGGTAATGTATGGTTTGTAGAATCAAATGTTGGTCAAATTGCAAAATTTAATCCAATGTCTGAAATATTTACAGAATTTGAAAATGAATTGTGGCCTGATGGTGCACGTACAATGTCTTGGGGAATGGATTATTCCTCTGATGGTACAATGTGGTATACTGATGGAAGTTTTGATACAATTTGGCGTTTTGACACAATCAATGAAACGTATGATGCCATAGCATTTCCTCCTTCTGAAGTAGGTTCATTGCCTCAACAACTTGCTATACACGGTTCAAATATCATAGTAAATGACTTTACTGGAAGTAAAATCACTTTCTTTGATTTATCTCACAATATTGATGAGATAGAATATTCTAGTATTGTAGCACCAATTCCAAATTCCTTCACAGGTGACTTTGCTATTGATTCTGAAAATAATTTATGGTATACAAATTGGGTCCCAGATACAACTGGATTATTATTGAAATTTAACATTGAACAATACAAACAAGATTCCTATTTGGCAAGTACTGGAATGGACATTCCACTTGAAGGTTATTTTGATGTATATGACTTTCCAACTGATCTTACTACTGCAAATGGATTATCTGTCGATGAAAATGATAATGTTTGGATAGTAGACACTTCAAGTAGCTTCTTTTTCAAATTTGATCCTGAAGAAGAAACATTTACAAAATTCATCACATCAACACCTCAAAAATCAGCTTATGGAAACTCCACTGGAATAATAAAATCTCCAATTTCTAGACCATACTGGTCTGAAACAGACATGAATGGAAATCTAATCTTTAATGAACAAACCTCTAATCAACTTGCAGTTTTTGATATTGATAATGAACGCCTTGTAGAGTATATGGTTCCATCAAAAAATCCAAACTGGGCTGATTGTGAAGACAAGTCTAATTCCAATTGTGGTGTTGCACAAATCTTTGGTTTTGATGCAATAGGTGATAAAATTTGGTTCACAGAGTGGGCAGAAAACAAAATTGGTGTTGTTGATACTGGAAAACCTCTTCCATTTACCGTGTCTACTGATACTGAGTCAATAACTCTCAAGAAAGGTGAACCTCAAACAATCTCTCTGAATATCAATAATTTATCAAATACTGATAAAATTAATTTCAATTTTGCTCATACTGCATCTGCTGTAACAAAATCTTCAGATCTTCTGGTATCACATGATTTCACAAGTTCTGATGAAATTATTGTATCTGTCACTGCAAGCGAAATTGCAATATCTGGAGATTACAAATTACTTCTAGGTGTTTATAATTCTGAGATAAACGTCTCAAAATACATAGATGTAGTCATTGAACCGTGATTCCACAAATTGACAAAGAGATAGGAATCTCTGTTTACACCACAAAATCTCCTTCTATCTCAGGTAAAATCAAACAAAATGAAAATGATTTTTTGGTACGAGAAATTTTATCTGAAAAGACCATTGATTCATTTAACAATCCAGACGGTCATGGGGTTTACTTACTAAAAAAATCTGGAATTGATACGAATCATGCATTGATTGATATTGAAAAACGATATGGATTGGTCTTAAAATCACTTGGTTTGAAAGATGCCAATGCAAAAACAGAACAGTATGTCTTTACTTACAAAAAAATTAATTCCTTGCCGGAATATACTGGAAAAAAATATTCTGCACAAAGACTTGGATTTGTAAAAAAACCAATATCAAAAAAAGACATGTTGGGAAATTATTTTGAAATTAAAGTCTCGGAACTAAGTAATGCTTTACCCTCATTCACTGGTGGTGAAAAAATCCTTAACTTTTTTGGATATCAAAGATTTGGCTCAAAACGACCAATAACGCATCTAGTTGGAAAATCAATCATTAAAGGTGATTATGAAGAAGCACTAGAATATTTACTAAACTTTTCATCAAAATATGATTCAGAAAAAAATAATGAAATGCGGAAATTAATATCTGAACGAAAATCTGAAACTGAAGTAATAGAATTATTGCCATATTCCATGGATATTGAAAGAAATCTTCTACAACAACTCTCGAAGGATGATGATCCTAAAAATGCAATACGTTCAATTCCATTACAATTAAGAAGATTTTACATTCAAGCGTATCAGTCATTCCTATTCAATAAAACCTTGAGCCTTGCAAATGAATTTGAAGAAAATCTATTTGAACCTGAAATTGATGATGTTTGTTTTGATAAAAACTCTGTACTGGGTAAATTTGAAAATATTCCTGAACAAAAACTTGCAGTTCCATTAGTAGGTCATTCATATTATAAAAAATCTCGATTTGATTATTATATTAAAAAAATTCTTGAAGAAGAATTACTTACACCAAAAGATTTCTTCATTAAAGATTTTCAAGAATTGTCTGTTGAAGGAGGATTTCGTAATGCATCAATTAATTATGTTGACTTTGCTATAGACAAAGACTTAGTAAAATTTCAATTATCTCGTGGTTCATACGCAACTATAGTTCTAAGAGAAATCCTAAAACCTGCAAATCCTCTTGACTGTGGTTTTTAAAATTTTGAAAGCTTTTTTTATTGTTTAATGGGATTATGTGTATGGAGAAAGCAACCTTTGCCGCTGGATGTTTTTGGCATGTTGAAGAAGTATTTTCTAAAACCGATGGTGTAAAATCGACTGCAGTAGGTTATACTGGCGGTCATACAGATAATCCTACATACGAAGATGTTTGTACTGACCGAACAGGCCATGCCGAAGCCATACAAGTTGAGTATGATCCAAATGAAATCTCATATTCTGATCTAGTAAAGGTGTTCTTTGCAAATCACAATCCAACTACTGCTAATAAACAGGGTCCTGACGTTGGCATTCAATACCGTTCAGCAATTTTCTGTCATAATGAGGAACAAGAAAAAACTGCAAAAGAAGTTAAAGAGGAATTAAATCCATCTGCTCATAAAACATTTGGAAATGACATTGTTACTGAAATAAAACCTGCTTCAAAATTTTACCGTGCAGAAGAATATCATCAAAAATATTTTGAAAAAAATTACTAAGTTAACTTTTTCTTTTCTACAAAATAACCAATTAATATCAAAATTACTCCTATCATACTGATAATTATTCCATTATCAATCCAATCTTGATTTTGATACATAAATGATGTTTCTGGTCCAACCATTCCTTGTCCCTGAAAATTGAATATTATTCCAAATATTACAAGAATTACTCCCGGAATTATGATTGATAATGATCTCATAATGTAAAGTCATTTTAGTTAAAATAAAAATGCGATGTTCTTTAGAAATTATCATTTGTTAGGAACAAATTGAAAAGAATTGATTCATTGGGTAAATCAATTTTTACTCGGTTTTTTAATCCAAATTTCAAAAGAATTTTCTGTGTATAGTTGGAATAGTTCTGATGAGAATGTACCAAAAATATTCAAATATTCAAATTTGATTGTTTTTGGAGCTGCTGCTGGAATTGCATTACTTACTGCATTTTTACTCAATACCTATTATGGTGAATTGTTTCTTGAACATCCATATCTTATGAATATTTTATTTGCACCTGCATTTGGAATCGGATTCTTATATGGTTTAAAAATTTCTGAAAGGGCGTTACAACCATCTGAAACTAGAAGTGCATTTAAAAGAAAAATTATGAAATTATTTCTTTTCTTTTTAGTTATAGGTGGATTGTTTAGTTCTGTAAATTTTGCATTACATGGAGGTGCAATGATTCCAGATTCATCTTTGGTTGATGATGGAATAGTTCCTTGGGCTACTGACATGATTACTGCAAATGGGGGTGCAACATTTTTGATTGTATCAAGTATTACAATTATGGCTGCAGCTACACGAAGAATTGTTGGGTTAAATGGTGGAATGCTTGGAAAAATTATTACATTTGCTGGAACCTTTGTCTTCTTTTCAATGATAAGTATGAGTTTAACCCAGAGTGACCCTACCAATTCACAAATCTATCTATACACATGTTACCATGCTGGAATTATTGGTGGTGCAATGTATCAAATGAATCGTTTTACTTCTAATCTTAACACTTGGGAAGATTACATGAATGGACAGTAATTATTCAACTACGACGGTTCCAACCATCCATGGATGAACAAGACAATAATAAACAAATTCTCCTGTCTCTGAAAATTCATATTCATATGTGGCTCCACCCATAATCATTCCTGAATCAAAAACTCCATCTGGACCGCCATCTGGAGTTCCACTTGTTGCAAGATGTGCAGCAGCGTCATTATTTTCCCAAATAACAGTAGTGCCAGCTGGTATGTTTAGTGTTGCAGGAATGTAACATTCATCTGTTTCTTCACATCCTGGTGCACCTGAACCTTCTGGAATTGAAACAATTTCTGCAGAAACTTGTGATACTTCAGCAACAGGTTCTTCCATCGCCATTGTTGATTCTTCTGTATCATCTAATGTCATTCTAGGAATTTCGTATAGTGTGTTTCCAGGTTGTATAAACATGTCACATCCTTCTTGCATGTAATTTCCTGCTTTACACATTTCAAAAAATGCAGTTTTGTCTCTTTGCATATCGTCTGCAAATAGTACGTCTGGTCCGATCCAAACTTGAACTACTCCTATTGCAGCTAATGATGCAGCAACAAGTACCATTGACCAACCTACTTTTCTATAGTTATGAGGATTCTGCATTTCTGACATTTACTTTGAGGCAAAATTAGGCAAATTTAAAACTTGAGCCTTCATAATTTTGATAGTGACAATACAAATACTCCATTATGAATTTCTTGGCCCTATCAAGCTCTCTGAATGGGGACCTCCTATGGAAAAAGTGGTTTACATAATATTCAATCAGAACAAATCTGGTTATGTTCCACTATATGTTGATGAATCTGAAAAAACTGATCAGAATGACTTTTTCACGCAAAATGATAATTTCAAATGTTGGATCCAGCATGCGGGCAACGAAGCGAATCTTTCTCTTGCAATTTTACCTCTATGGGAATCTGACGAACCAGAAAGAAAACGAATTGTAGACAAAATCATATCAAAATATCGTCCACTATGCCAAGTTGAATGATTATTTTGAATTTATTTTATCTTTAACATCAAATAACTGCATTGTGAGAAGATCGATTGCTTTCTTTAGATGATCAAATTCATTAATTGAATGAATCTGCCCTTCTGTTAATTTTCTTAAAATTTTGACATTAGCTTTTGCTTCTTCATCTTTAGCGGTAACCTCTAAAGCATTAATTTTTGCCAAGATATTTTCCAAATCTTTTATCATTTCTTCTTTTGGAGCATGTTTATCCATGTTTTTGAAATTCTTTTTTCCTATATATGACTAGAGTTGTTCATCATCAATCTCTTCAAAAGCGTCTAAAAATTGGTTACAGGTACAATCTGGGATTTGGCATGCTCCCCTTCTCAACATGGACTCTGATGATGTAGTTGATTTATGAATTTCATCTGTATGATGACAACGCCTACAAATCATATTTGTAACAAAATTCTTAGTAATTTAAGGAATTAGAACAGCACGTGCTTCAATATCTGAATTTTTTAATCTCTCAAGTACTTCGTTTGCCTGTTCTAAAGGAAATGATTCAGTAACAACTTTAAAATTATTTTTTTGCGCAATCTCGATTACTTTTTCCATATCTTTCATGGAACCAATTAGTGTACCTCTTACTGTCTTTTCCTCAAATGCTAAGAAATTTGGAATTTTACCAACTGTGGCAATTATTACGGTTCCTCCTTTTTTCACTGATTTTATTGCTGTATCTGTTACCATGTCTGATGGTGCAAAGACAACAGCTGCATCAAAGTAACCATAATCATCTTTAACTTTAGTCAAAAATTCTTCTTGAGACTCTGTAAATTGGAATGTTTTTTCTGCACCCAATTTCTCTGCAACATTAAGATGCTCTTTCTTTCTTGATATGCCTGTTACTTCACATCCTTCTACTTTAGCAAATTGTATTGCCATATGTCCTACTCCTCCAATTCCATAAATCGCAATTTTTTTATTTTTTTCTGGTTCTGCAGCTTTTATTGCCTTGTATGCAGTTATTCCAGGACAAAATAATGGAGCTGCATATTCCGATGACATACTATCTGGAACTTTTGTCAAAAAATTTTCTGATGCATTAATAAATTCAGTATATCCTCCGCGTAATGTTTCGCCTGTTATTTCACTATTTTCACAAAGGTATTCTTTTCCTTCATCACAGTATGTACAATTCATACATGATTTCAAAAGTGGTGTAATACCAACTCTGTCACCAATCTTAAACTTTGTAACTTTTTCTCCAATTTCAATAATTTTTCCGACTACTTCATGTCCAGGTACTGTTGGAAATGATGGAGGAATTCCTATCTCTTGCCAATCTCCTTCTATTCCATGTAGCTGAGAATGACATACCCCGCATGCTTCGATTTTGATTAAAACTTCATCGGGATTGTCTATTGAATGTCTTTCAATATCTGTTAGTTTTAGTGGTTTTTCCTCAATCTTTTTACATTCTGAAAGAACCATGGCACGCATAACTTCTGTCATATTTGAGCATAATACCACACACATTTATTTTTAGTAGAGTGATCTAGAAACAAGTATGGCTGAAATTCTAAAAAAAGATGATTTCAAACGTGTAGAATTATTAAATCTAGTAACCAAAAAGGGTGGAATGAGAAACCTAAGTCTTGAGCAACTCATATTGTTAGATGAGTTGTTAAAAAAGAAAGATTACAGTAATGAAGAAAAAGCAGAAAAATCAAAAAAGAAACTTCTAAAACAAATCAATATAGAAATTTACAAACGTAATGATACTGCAATCTGGAAAATCTAGATTACATACAAATAATCAAACTCTGAAGTAACATCATGCCAAATAATCTATCTCAAGAAACTAGTCCTTATCTTTTACAACATAAGGATAATCCAGTTGAATGGTTTGCTTGGAATGATGAGTCATTAAAAAAGGCAAAAGATGAAAACAAACCTATTTTCTTATCTGTAGGATACAGCTCTTGCCATTGGTGTCATGTAATGGCTCATGAATCCTTTGAAAATGACGATGTGGCAAAAATCATGAATGAAAATTTTGTTAACATAAAAGTTGACAGAGAGGAAAGACCAGACTTAGATGACATTTACCAAAAAATCTGTCAAATGTCAACCGGTCAAGGTGGATGGCCACTTAGCGTATTCTTAACACCTGATCAAAAACCATTTTACGTTGGGACATATTTTCCAGTTCTTGATTCCTATGGACGACCTGGTTTTGGTAGTTTGTGTAGACAGTTAGCACAAGCATGGAAGGAAAAACCAAAAGATGTTGGTACTTCTGCAGAACAATTTATGGCAAATCTTACGAAATTAGAAAGAGTTTCTGATGGTGGAGACATTGAAAAATCTATTTTAGATGAGGCAGCTGTTAATCTTTTGCAAGTTGCTGATACTAACTATGGTGGGTTTGGTCAAGCACCTAAATTTCCAAATGCTGCCAATCTTTCTTTCATGTTTAGATATTCAAAACTTTCAGGAATCACAAAATTTCAAGAATTTGCATTATTAACATTAAAAAAAATGGCTAAAGGTGGAATCTTTGATCAAATTGGTGGTGGATTTCATAGATATTCCACTGACGCAAGATGGCTTGTACCACATTTTGAAAAAATGTTGTATGACAATGCATTATTGCCTCCTGTATATGCAGAAGCTTATCAGATAACAAAAGATCCTTTTTACCTAGATGTCGTCACAAAAACTCTTGATTATGTACTGCGTGAAATGACCTCGACTTTGGGCTTATTTTATTCTGCACAAGATGCCGATACAAATGGGGAAGAAGGACAAACATTTGTTTGGAAAAAGCGTGAAATTGAAAACATTTTGGGAAGTGATTCCGACATATTTTGTATTTTTTATGATGTAACCGACGGTGGTAACTTTGAAGGAAATACCATTCTTGCTAATAACATAAACATCTCATCGCTTTCGTTCAAGTTCAATAAAACTGAAGATGAAATCACTGAAATTCTAAATCGTTCATCAAAAAAATTACTCGATGTTAGAAGTAAAAGAGATCAACCTGGAACTGATGATAAGGTTATCACATCATGGAATTCCATGATGATCTCCGCATTTGCAAAAGGTTATAGAATTTCAGGCAATGAGAAATATCTCAATGCTTCTGTAAATGCTGCCAAATATTTTTCAGAACAGTTCTCTAAACATGGTTTCATACACAGAACATTCAAAAATGACACTCCAAAACTTAATGGCTATCTAGATGATTACTCCTATCTTGTAAATTCCTTAATTGATGTTTTTGAAATAACTGCTGATTCATATTTTCTTGATATGGCTCAAAAAATTGCACATTATATGATAGAACATTTCTGGAATGAAAATGAAAAATCATTTTATTTCACTGCTGATACGCATGAATCCTTGATAGTTCGTCCAAAGAATTACTATGATTTGTCCGTACCTTCTGGAAATTCGGTTGCAGCAAATGCATTACTAAAACTACATCATCTTGTGAATGATGAAACCTTTCTTCAAATATCAAAACAAATTTTGGAACTAAATGGTACTTCTGCTGCAGAAAATCCATTTGCGTTTGGATATCTACTTAATGTCATGAATCTATACCTAAACCATCCTACAGAAATTACAATAATTAATTCTGAGAATTCAGAAATTGTAAACTCTCTTTATAAAAAATTCATACCTGAAGGAATTATAATTGAAATTAAGGATGAAGAGAATTTAAAATCATTATCTAAATATCCATTTTTTGAAGGAAAAGAATTTTCAGATAAAACAAGTGTTACTGTTTGTAAAAATTTCACTTGTTCTTTACCCTTATCTGAGTTATCTAAAATCGAAGAAAATCTCTAAATTTTTTGCAAATCTACTCTTAAAACTTGCCCAACTTGTGGTCTTCCCAGTTTTTCATATCTAATTTTTGGCATTGTAATTGAAATATTTGTTTGCGCATAACTTTTCATTTTAATAGTTGGTTGTGCTTGAAGCATTGCTTCAAGTAATGGCATAACTTGTTCTTTTGTATCTTGATCGAGTTTTTTTGAAACATTTTCCATAATCAATTGTTTTTGTGATACTGGCTCTGTTTGAACATCTTCTACAAGTGACATTTGTATTGCTTGACCGTTATCTACAATTTGTTGAATTTTGTATCCGATTACTTCTGACATGACAACTCTCCTTAACGTTTGGATTTATTCTTACCTATAGCTTATTCTCATCTAATGCTTTGGTGATTTTATCAATATTATCTCTCATGAGTTCATGAAATTCTTGAATGTCGTCTAGTTTAACCTCTAATTGTTGATTTGAATATGCCTGTAGGAATGCAGAATATACTGTACCTATTATCACGCCAAAGGCTATTTCTCTTTTAGAGTTTGAAAATTCATTGTATTCCTTTGCAAACTGATTATAGGAATCGGCCTGATCAATATAATATTGCAATAAATCCTCTAAAAATTTTTTATTTTCATCTGAAATTGCCATTTAGTTTTCTTTCTTGTATATGCGTATAAGAATTATTGTCGAACTAGAATTTTTGAACATTTGTCTAATGCATTTGTAATCTTTTCAGGATTTCTTGAAAAAATGACGTATGATGATACTGAAATTATCAACAATGCTCCTGAACCTAATGGAAATTCTGGAACAGCTGCATATTCATCTGATTCTGCAATTATACTATAATCAACAACATCTATTGATTGATTCTTTTCATAAATTGGGACTACAAAGTGACTTTCTTCACCGGCTCTCAAAAAATCTGGCTGTGTTTGAACTTTTGAAACAGTTAACACTTTTCCATCTCTATCGTACAATGTTGCAACGATATTTATCATATTGGCAGTAATTTCACCATTATTTTCAATGGTTCCAGAAATAATCAAATTATTTAATTGGTCTCTTTTCATATCTGATGAAACAATTTCAATTACTTGATTTTTTGGTGCTGCCAGTTTGTACTCAAAACCTAACTCGTAATTCAAATTCTCTTGAAGATTTTTTTCATTTGTAATTATATCAAAACTACCTTTCATTCCCGGCATTAAAATATTGGACATGATCTTTCCATCTATCTTATCTACAACTTTTCCGTTTTCATCAGTGAGTGTAGCTATGATCTTTATTTTATTTACTGGAGATTTTGATTCATTTTTTATCTCGCCTACAATATGCATAATTCCGTCATTGCCAATGTAGGTTTGATCATTCTCTACAATCATTTCTCCAAAAGCTGGTTGCATCAAAAGTAATAATGGAATCAAAAATATCAATTTTTTCATAAAAGTACTATTGCCCTAAAGTCTTAAAGATTTACTGCTGAATACCTGCTTTTGCATCATTAAATGATTTTAACCCTGCTTGTTCTGCTTCAAATGATAACTGGGTTAATTCTTGGGATCTGATTAATTCTGACTCATCCCCATTTTTTATCCATCCTAATCGATGTTCATGTGACTCAATTTGATATTCTAAAGACAGTCTTAGTAGTTTTACAGATTTTATGAACGCATCTGGTGGGTGTAACTCATCATATTTGTCTAATAATCCATTGAATGTTTCAAGATGTTTTTCTCCAATTCGTATCATCTCGTCATCTGAGATTGTTTTTTCATTCCATTTTGCAATACTTGAAATAAATTTTCCTTGTTCATCTTGAATCTCTTCTTGCAGTGTTTGAATCTCGTTTCCAAAGGCAAATCCACGAATTTTTGCCTGATCTGCTGAGTAGAAATAGAATACAATTACTCCTATTATGATTGCGCCAATTATTGCTATAGGAAATTTATTTTTGGATTTCTTTGCTTTTCGTTTTTTCAATTCTTAGTCGATATATTTTCCAGTTTCATCTGATTTTAATTCTATGTTGAGCTCTGTTCCGCTGATAAATGATTCGCCTCTTACCGTTCGAATTCTTGCAACAACTAATTCATGTGGCCATATTTCGACAACAACTTGACCTACCTCTGGATTATCTGGTGCGTCAACTATTTTGATATCCTCTTTTTTTACTCCATAATCTCCTAGTTTTTTAATACTATGCTCGATTAATGGTTCTGGGTCATTGTGACTTAATGCCCATACGGTTCCAGAATATTCAATTTGCTGCAACACACTTTCACTTTTTTTTTCGTATAAGTGTCATTCGCCTTTAATGACATTTAATGTCATTGTACTTACGACTCTTGATAATTGTCTAACCTTCATTGAAACTGTCTTTTCAAATTCTTCCTGTGTTTTGGCATGAATTTCTGCAATTATGTCATATGCACCAAATGTAACATATGCATTTTTTATTTCATCTACTTGTTGTAATTCTTCTAAAATGTATTCTTCTGCGCCCAAATCGCAATTTAATAAAACAAATCCTCTATGCATTTTTTCTTACACTATTCTAACTAATCCTTGTCTTTAAGTGTTAAATTACCACTTCTTCTTACTGTCGCGACCTTGTCTTCCATATGATGCTCGTGCACTACTTCTTCTTTTGTATTGGTCTCTAGCTGGACCGTCTCTACTTCTACCACCACCATAACTTGGTCTACTTCTACCACCATAACTTGGTCTACTTCTACCACCATAACTTGGTCTACGTCCATAACCTGAACGCATTGGTTGTGCAATACGTCGTCCTACATCTCGTTTTAGTGGATCTGGGATGTGAACCTCAATTCCCATTTTTTTATTCAAATCTGTTAAATCTGATTTAATTTGTTTTTTAATGATTTTCCAATCTGCAATTGATGAGTATGACACTAAAGTGATTGCTCTTCCTTTAGCTCCTGCTCTAGCCGTACGCCCAATTCTATGGAAATAGACCATATCTTGGTTTGGAACATCATAATTTACTACTAATCCTACTTTAGGAACATCTATTCCTCTTGCTGCAACATCTGTTGCTACTAATACATCTGCCTGATTTTTTCTAAATTTCATCATAGAGTATTCACGTTTATTTTGTGACATGTCTCCTTCAATTGCAACCACTTTGTATCTGGATTTTTGTAAATCTCGTGCAACATTTCTTGTTCTAATTTTTGTTGAACAAAATACTATTACTTGACCTCTATTTTGATTAATAAAATCTGTAAGGTACTTGTGTTTCTCTCTGTCTTTGATTACTAAAAATGACTGATCAATCCCTTCTCCACTCAAATCATCTGAATCAATTAGAATATTTTTTGGATTATTTAGATACTTGTCAGAAAGTCTGAGAATTTCTGGTGGCATTGTTGCTGAAAATAAAGATGTAATTCTATTTGCAGGAACTTTTTGTAAGACATATTCTATGTCTTCAATAAAACCCATGTCTAACATGACATCTGCTTCATCTAATACTACGTGTTTGATATCATCTGTTCGGATTGAACCATTATCCAAATGATCAATTAATCTTCCAGGTGTAGCAACTACTATCTCTGGTTTTCTACGTAGTGCATCTAATTGGACTCCGATTCCTTGTCCGCCGTAAACAGTCACCACTTTGATTTTAGTATACTTTCCAACTTTCTTTATTTCTTCTGTAATCTGCATTGCTAATTCTCTTGTAGGTGCAATGACTAGTCCTTGAATTCCTCCTCCATGTAAGATATTTTGTAACATTGGTATTCCAAATGTAGCTGTTTTTCCTGTTCCAGTATGTGCTTGACCTATTACATCAGTTCCTCGTAATAGTACTGGTATGGCTTCTGCTTGAATTGGAAAAGGTGTGGTAAAACCGAGCTCTTTGACGGATCTCATTATGTCTTCATTTATTTCTAGTTCTTCGAATGTTTTCATTTTTTTTTCTGTCTAAAGCAATGACAGAAAAAGCGAACCTAATCCGTCATTATTTTCTAATCACACTCGATTCGGTCGTCTAATAAACCCATGCTTATAATTAATTGATTCCTATGGTGAATAGTGTAATTGTAAAATCCTGTCAAATTGTTTATAACCTATTTTTGGTTAAACATGCTATGGATGAAAAAAAGAAAAATGACATGGATAACCAAATTGAGGCTGAAAATGCAGATGTCTCATGTAGTTCCTGTCCTATTGATTCCGTCGCTCAAAAAATCATGAGTTTATTCAGGCGTAAATAACACACTCTTGGAGACAATGCAAGGTTTTTTAGTTAAATTTCTCTCTAAAAATTAATGGTTGATGCAAAGAAAATTGGAGTTGCTGGCGCTGCTATAGTGTTGGTTACATTAGTTGCAGTTTTTGCTACCTCATACATGGCTGATTTTGAAACTGCAAGAACTCCAAACACCGAAGATGAAACTAAACCTCTTCATCTAAAAGATGCACCTGTATTAGGATCTAAAGATGCAACTATAACAATTGTAGAAGTCGGTGATTATCAATGTCATATGTGTAAGCTTTGGTTTGAAGAAACACGTCCACAAATAATTAAAAATTATGTTGAAACTGGAAAAGCAAATCTTGTTTTTATTGACATGCCTTTCTTAGGACGTGACTCTACTCCTGCATCTGAAGCAACTTATTGTGCTGATGATCAAGGAAAATATTGGGAATACCATTCAATGCTTTTCACATATCAAGAAGATGAAATAGATGGTGGTTGGGCAAACGCAAATAGATTACAAGCTTTTGCATTAAACCTGGGATTAGATATGGAACAATTCGATAAATGTATGATAACTGATGATCATAGGGCTCACGTTAATTTTAACATGCAAATGGCAAAAAAAGAATTTGGTGCAAATAGTACTCCTACATTTGTAATAGTCGGTCCAACTGGTGAGGCCCAAAAAATTGTTGGCGCACACCCATACTCTACATTTGTAAGTGTACTAGATCAAATGCTCTAAATGAACAACACTTTTGGAATTATTTATTCAAATCCGTCATACATTTTAATTTTAATTGGAATATTTTTTCTACTTTTCATACCGTTAATTATAATCTCAGAATTTTTATTCTTCGAACCATTTCTTGTATTTTCTATATATCCTGAAACTACGTTAAGCTTTTCTCTGATCGTAACATTGTCGTTATTCTCTGCATTTGCGGTATCGATGAACATCTATCGAGTTAAACTAATCAAAGAAACCAAAAAAATAGGTTCTAGTATTATTGGAACTATAATTGGAGCATCTGCAGGTGCATGTTCATGTGGACCAATTGCATTTTCAATTATTACCACCTTTGGGACAGCTGGAAGTATTGCCAGTTCATTTCTAACAGTTTACGAAGTTCCAATCCGACTAACTTCTATTGGAATTCTTGTAATAGTAATTTTTGTAACAACAAAGTCACTTTCACGTGAGTGTAAAGTGAAATCCTAACTTAGTTCAATTTTGTTGATGTAAAAAGACAATTTTTTACAACCCACTAAAATTACTTTAAAAATCGTAATACCCTAGCATGTCACGATTCTTCGTACCAACTCGACCAGCAAAACGAGCATATGATGCTGACGAGTTAGATGAGACAGACGATCAATAATAGAAGTTTCTTCTATATTTTTAAAAATGAATTATTTGGTACCTCTAACTCTTCAAACATTTCTGGGTGCAAAATTTTTGCCAAGATCTCTATACCAGTTATCACTCTGATACTTGGTTTACTAAAAAAAGAATTTGCATCAACTGCAAAAACCTTTCTTTCCTTGACCGCTTTCAATTGACTCCATCTTGGATCATTTTTTAAATTTTTTTCATACTCTGAAACTGTTCTTTGAACATCAAAACCACATGGCATCAGAATCAATATGTCAGGATCCTCTTTTTCAATCTCTTCAATTTCCATTTTTCTTGAATGTTCGCCGGTTTTTGTAATCATATTTACGCCTCCTGAAATTTCAACCATTTCTGGAACCCAATGTCCAGATGTAAAAAATGGATTTAGCCACTCTATTCCCAAAACTTTGGGTCTGCTTGAAATTTTTACATTTCTTATTTCTTCAATTCTAGAATTCAGTGAATTAACAATTTCATTTCCTCGTTTTACTTCATCAATTTTTTCAGCAATATCCTCTACACATTTTAAAATTCCTTGAATATCATGAGGACTCATTGAATAAATCTCTGGTTTTTCATCTAGAATTTCAATTGCATTTTTTACTTGATTTGTATATGCTGAACATACCTCACAAATCTCTTGTGAAATAATTAGATCTGGTCTTGCATTTGAAACATTTTGTGCAACTAATTTGTAAATGTCCTCTCCTTTTTCTGAGAGATCACAAATTTTTTTATCAATTTCTAAGCTTGACATATTCTCTGGTTCAAAAACACTCTCAATCACTTTTGGTTTATTTGTAGCATCACTAGGATAATTACACTCGTGAGTAACTCCAAATAATTTTTCTTGAGCACCTAATTCATAAATTAACTCTGTCGCACTAGGTAAAAATGAAATAATTCGTTTCTTCTGCATTTGAAATTATGTTATCAAAGTTCTCTTTAAGTTTGTGTCAATATTTGACTAGATGAATTATTTATTATTCATAATTTTCTTAAAAATACATGTCTAGAACTGGTTCTGATATTAGAAAAGGAATTGAACAAAATTGGCATGAATATCTTTCAAAATATGCTAACCTCTTTTCTTCTAATGAAATACAAGGCTCTAGCCCACCATCTGTTTTTGTAGGCTCGTATGGATACCCAAAAGTTGGGATTGGACCCATGTTACCTCCAATTCATGGCGATACCACTCTTTTAGATACGCCTGAAAAATGGCTTGGCAAAAGTCTTGAGGAAATTGTGAATTATCGATTAAATCTTGTGCGTGGAGTACAAAAAACTGGAATTGAAGAAACCACAGGTCGCTTCATAGAAAGTCTTCATGAACTTGCGATGTCATCAGGTTCTATTGATTCTGAAATTAAATTTATAAAAAATCCGACACCTATTCCATCAATCGATGGTCAAAATGCACCTTTTGGTCCTCTTGGAGAAATTAAAACTGCAAAATTTTCTCCAAACTCTTCTATAAAATCAATAGAAAATGCATACTATGATACTGATTTAAAAGCTGAAGATGCAGTAATGAAACTATATAATTCTGGAATTGAAATATCCAAAATTCAAAAATGTTTCAGTATTGGAATGTTTGGGAAAAATAGAAAATTAGTTCCAACAAAATGGAGTATTACTGCAACAGATCAAATAATATCTAATGATTTAATGCATGATATACTTGAATTTGATATAATTGATCGATATGAAGTCTTTAGATTTGATCATCTCGGAAATTTATTTTCAGTAATATTATTTCCTCATAGATGGATTTTTGAAATGCAAGAAGCATGGCATGATAAAAATTCTATAGGATTTGGAAGTGATTATGAAACTGCAAAAGGAATTGATCATCCTCCATCTATTGCAGGTGCATACTTTGCAGGTAAATTAGCAGTAACAGAATATCTTCAAAAAATAAAAAAACAATCTGGTGTTATGATATTTAGAGAAATTCAACCTCAATATGCTGTACCTGTTGGTGTTTGGCAAGTACGTGAAGGAGTTAGAGAAGCAATGAAAAATAATCCTCAAGAAGTGAATTCATTAAATGAGGCAATCGCTCTTGCAACAAAACGTATGAGTATTAGTAAAAATGAATGGCTTGCTCACGGGGATATGCTCAAACTCATAGCTCAAACAAGTATGTCTGATTTTTTCTAATATTTGCATATTTATTGAGAGTATACAACCAACACTCAATGGAAAACAAAGGTGTCATGATAGCAATTTTGCTCGTTTTATCTCCAATTCTATTCACAATGGCGATATATCCTGATAGCTTTAGTCTTAGCTGGAATCAAGGTCGAGGTGGATTTCTTTTTGCAGCAGCATTCATTGCCGCAGAATTAATTGGTTTAAAATTTGTAATTCCAAAAAAGCGCTTCTTTTATTGTATACCGTTAATCGCACTAACTATCACATATTTTGTATCACTTCAATTTGGTGTAAGAGATTACATCATGAGTCTAGTTGATGTTTTTGGTGTTTTGGAATATTCTTGGGAGTGGTTGTTTGATTTCGCTGTAATGGCGATATTTGTTACTGCATCTCTTGCAATATTATTTGGCAGAAAATGGATTAGAATAGGACCTGCTGGACCAATATTTCTAGCTGGCAATGCAATAATTTTGGCATTAGATTCATTCTTTCCTTATGATACTCTTGGACCATTACAATACATTGTACCATATTTTGTACAAGCCAACGTTTGGGTAATTACCGTGCTTG
Organism: Candidatus Nitrosopelagicus brevis; assembly: GCF_000812185.1. Lineage (NCBI taxonomy): Archaea > Thermoproteati > Nitrososphaerota > Candidatus Nitrosopelagicus > Candidatus Nitrosopelagicus brevis. The sequence goes on from NZ_CP007026.1 coordinate 437,008, forward strand.
ATCTTGGTGTGGCTACTGCACGCGATAATCTAATGTTTCTTAACGGTGACTTTGGTCCTTTTGCGTTACAGGTATTCTGGCCATCTGCTGGAGTACACAGTATAATCATCTATTCACTTGTAATGATGGCATTTCTCATAAAAATGAGAATTCCTCGTAATCGTAAAATCATTTACTTTGTTATAGGTATCCTCGGAACAATCTTTGTCAATATGATTAGAATATTTTCATTATCTGTTTATGCATTGAAGGTTACTACTGATCCTGAAGCTTGGGAAGAATTCCATTCTGTAGCTGGAGAAATAATGTTCCTACCCTGGTTATTCATATTTCTGTTGGTAGTTACTGCAGTTGAAACAAAACGACTCAAAAAATTAGAATCTGAAAATGAATCTAAAAATAATTCGTAATACTACTTTGCCCTTCAACGTCTGAGAATTCTGAAATCCTAACTCCAATTCTTCTCACCAACATTACTTGTTCGGTTAATGCTTCTTCTAGTAATTGGTTTGCAACTTTCTTTAATTCCTCTTCACTATTTACTGGATTTTTTAACATTCTAGATTTAGTTTTTGTTGACAAATCTTCATTTACAAACTGAATCCCAATTGAACGATACATTTTGTTATCATTTATTGCCAATTTGTTTAATTGTGCACATAATTCATTCACATTTCCTTGTAAAAATTCTAATTCTTTAGAATTTTTCTTCAAAGTAACAATCTTACTAAATTGAATTGTTGGAGGTCTTTCTTTAACTATTTCAGTGTCTATTCCCTTAGCAGAATTGAAAATATATCCTCCAGTTTTCCTTCCAAACATCTTATTCAAATCAAAAACATCAATTTTTCTTAATTCTTCTATGATGTGAATATCCATCTGCGTAAATACATCCTCTGTTTTTTTACCTATGCCTGGAATTTCTCTAATTTTTAATGGTGACAAGAACTGTTCTACTTGTTCAGGTTTTACTGTTGTTAGTCCATCAGGTTTCTTAAAATCTGAAGCAATTTTTGAAAGCAATTTGTTTGGACTAATGCCTATTGAACATGTAAGTTTTAGACTATTTCTTATTTCATTTTTTAATTGCTGTGCTAGATGTTCTGCATTATCAAAACTCATTTCAGTTTTTTTTGTAACGTCAAGATATGCCTCATCTCTTCCAACATATTCAAACACATCTGCATATTTCTCAATTATTTCCATTCCCTTGGACGACATATCAGAATAGTAGTCAAAATCTGCTGGCAAAAATACTGCATCTTGCTCTTTCAATTTATTTTTTGCAAGCATTATTGGTATTCCTGATTTCACTCCAAATTTTCTTGCATTATAATTTGCAGTAGCTATTGCACCGCTATCCCCACCTCTGTCAGAAAAAATACACACTGCAACACATTTCCCTTTAATCTTAGAATTTCTAATCTCTTCGCATTGTGCATAAAAATAGTCAAAATCTATATGAAAAACAATTCTTTTTTCCATACCATATTTTAGAATTCAATTCTTATTACAATTACGTAATTTTATATCTTAACCTCAATTAAACATCTTAATGGATTCGCCAATTGAGGTAAATGATGATGGTGTTAAGGTTAATCCTGAAATCATGGAAAATGAAAAATTTTATCATTGTGTTTTCAAAGAAAAAGTAATCCTAGTCTTTAAAGATCATCAAGAATTTCTCAACTGTTTTGAAATAGAAGAAAAAGAGATAGTTGAGCAAATTAAATCTTCAAAAGATGAAGACGTACATTCTATACTGGAATCTTATATTGAAAAAGAGAAGCTTAAAAAACAATAAACTTGTCTTACTGTATTAATGAGTTCAAAATCTGATGCTTCTGACATTCTTGATGAAATACTAGAAGATTCAAAAAAACCTGAAGCACAACCTGAAGCACAACCTGAAGCACAACCTGAAGCACAACCTGAAGCACAACCTGAAGCACAACCTGAAGCACAACCTGAAGCACAACCTGAAGCACAACCTGAAACTAAGTCTGAAAAAAAACCATTTGTCCCTGAAGAAAAACCTACAAGAAAATTAATTTTGGTTGGTGTGAAACCTTTGGTCACATATGTGAATTCAACGTTAACTCAGTTATCGACCTTACCTACCGTTACGATAAAGGCAAGAGGTCAACGCATAACTCAGGCTGTAGATGTATCTCAATTCATTATGAAACGTATGCATTCCATCGGTTATCGAATATCTGATGTAAGAATATCATCAGATGCACTAGAATCTAGAGATGGAAAAACACGTAATGTTTCTACTATAGAGATTGACATATCAAAGTAATTTTTACAATTTTAATAGAAATTCTATTCCAAAATAGACTAAAACTACACTCAATCCAATTATGATGAACTTGAAATTTCTTTTTGAAAGATAATTCTTGGCTCTTGATGAAAAGGCTGCAATTGTAAATAACCATGCATAATCCATCCAAATATGAAATAAAAATAGAACAACAATTCCAAGAATTCCAAAAATTTGTATTGATTCTGAAATTAGTACTAAACCAATTGTTAACCACCAAACAATAAAAAATGGATTTAATGCACTGAGAAGAATTCCTGCCACGAACGGTCCTTGACCTGATTTTGTTTCTAAGCTAAATTTTTGTTTTGTAACTGCTCTTATTTGTAAAAATGCAAATCCAAATAGTCCTATTGCTCCTAATATTGTAATTGCAGTTCTAATTTCTGGAACATTTTCTATGGAAAAAAATCCTATTCCTAACAACAATATCAATGGAAATTCTACAATGGTATGACCTACCGCCATTTTTATTCCAGAAATTTTTCCTTCACGTAATCCATACATCACATTTGCTGCAAATAATGGACCTGGTGACATTACACCTGATGCAGAAATTACTATGACTAATCCTAAAAAACCAAATATCTCTTGCATGTTGAATTGAATATGCTCTAGATATTAACGATAGATGTGGTCGCCTAAATTTTTTGTATCTTGAGTTGCTTGTTGCAATTGTTCTTCAATAATTTTTGATTCATTTTCTAATTTTGTCATATTACAAGATATGCCTGGGATAATTTTAGAAAATGTTTCACACAAATTTGCAGTTGCTTTGAAATCTGGAATTTCTTTATTTGAACTAACTAGTAATACTATGACATCTTGACCACGTGACGCACCCTCATTCAACAATATTCCGGATATTCCTGGAATTGTTGCATGATCTACCATTGTAATCCCATTTTCAACAAGTTTTCCTCTTGCATTTCCCGTTGATGCAACTCCAAATACTTCTACATCATTTGATCCTTTGACTGTGATACTACTTACAATAGTTGAACATTTTTTCTCTTCTGCCCAATCTAACATCATTCTTGCAGCAGTTCGGTGCATTGTAACATCAAGTGTAAGAAATGATGAAAATATTCCAACTTTAAGATCTCTGTTTACAAATATTCTAGTTGCATAATTTGGCATACCATTTTTTATGACACTTATTGGTGGAAATTTTTCTGAATCGATATTTGCTTGTAACTCAAAATTAGACGTATTAATCAAAGATTCTGTAGCTATTGCACTTGTTATTCCAGATGATGGGAATCCATTAACTAATGTCCCTCCTTCCAAATCTACCGGTACGATCTCCTTGATTTCTATGTCTTTAGTCATATTATACTCCATACATTGCATGTAAAATAATTTGTTATTCTAGGAAAACTTTAAACTGTAAGTAATTCACAATTTGACGAATGCCTGAAAAAATTAAAGTCGCATTAGTTGGTTTAGGAAACTGTTTTTCTGGACTAATTCAAGGAATTGAATATTATTCAAAAAATCCTTCTCAAAAGGTTACTGGAATAATCCATGAAAATTTACGTGATTACACTATTCATGATATTGAATTTGTAGCTGGATTTGATGTTGGAGCAAATAAAGTTGGAAAACCAATCAATGATGCCATCTATGAATCACCAAATATGGTAAATTGGATTGACAAAAATGACATGCCTAAAGCTAATGGAAATGTCTATGAAAGTCCTGCACTTGATGGAGTTGGCATATGGGTTGAAAATAAGGTTAAACCAATCGAAAGTGGAAAATCTGAATCTGAATTACGAGAAGAAATTATCAAGGTTTTAGAAGAAACTGGAACTGAAATCATAGTATCATATCTACCTGTAGGCTCAGAAAAAGCAACACAATTCTGGGCTCAAGTATGCTTGGATACAAATACTGCATTTGTTAATTGCATGCCTGCATTCATTGCATCTGATAAAGAATGGGCACAAAAATTCACTGATAAAAACATCCCAATCATTGGTGATGACATTAAGGGTCAAGTTGGAGCAACTATTGTTCATAGAACACTTGCACGATTATGTGATGAGCGTGGAACGAAAATAGAAAAAACCTACCAGATTAACGTAGGCGGAAATACAGATTTTCTCAACATGAAGGAGCAAGAACGTCTTATTAGTAAAAAAATTTCAAAAACTGAAAGTGTTCAAAGTCAATTAACAGACAGATTAGATGATGATAATATCTATGTGGGTCCTTCAGACTTTATTCCATTCTTAGGAAATACAAAATTAATGTTCATGAGAATTGAAGGCAGGCAATGGGCAAATATTCCGTACAACATGGAGGTTCGTTTAGAAGTAGATGATAAGGCAAATTCTGCTGGAATAGTAATTGATGCTATTCGTCTTGCAAAAATTGCTCTTGATCGAGGCTTGGGCGGTCCAATTATTCCTGCTTCTGCATATCTCATGAAACATCCGATAGAACAAATGACTGATCCTGTAGCAAAAAGTAAAATCGAAGCCTTTGTGAAAGACGAATAACCTCTACAATCTACTTAGTAGCATTACAAAGTTTGTTTCCAAAGTCAACATTACTTGTTCACATTAATTATGCAAGTCTAAACATCATATTCTTTATTGGTTCATGTAAAAAAAGTTGAGATCTTTGGATTCAAATCATTTGGGTTCAAAAATACTATTGTAGATTTTGAACCTGGATTGGTATCAATCTCTGGTCCAAACGGTTCTGGTAAAAGTAACATCTTAGATGCAATTACTTTTGCACTGGGTGAAAATAGACCTAAAGTAATGCGTGCTCCAAATTTACGTGGACTCATGCATGATGTTGAAGGTGCAGCTAGACGTGGGCCTAAAATGGCAAGAACCAGTGTACATTTTGATAATTTAGATCGAAAGATTCCGGTTGATTCTGATATTGTTACAATTACAAGAGAAATGAATGATAAAGGCGACAATATCTATTATCTGAACAAGAAGAAGGTAATACGTTCAAAAATTCTTGATCTGATGGAAATTGCAAATGCAGGTCTAAATCAAATTAACAATGTCCAACAAGGAACTGTTACTCGAATTTCTGAAATGACATCAGAGGAAAAAAGAATTGTTATTGAAGATTTGATTGGTCTTTCTGCATTTGATGAAAAGAAAAAGGAAGCAGAAAAACAACTGACAGATGCTGATCATAAACTCGAAATTGCGATGGCTAAGATGGGTGAGGTAAAGAAACGAATTGATGAATTAGAGGAGGAACGAAATAAAAAACTTCGATATGATATACTTGAGCGTGAATTAAACCGTTATCGTGCAATATCTGCTGCAAGTAGTTTGAAATCAATACAATCTGAAAAAGTGTCAAAGGATAAGACCCTAAATTCATTAAATTCTGAAATAAAACATCTAGAAGAAGAACGGGCATCCATACGAAAAGATGCCTCTGAGATACGGGCTCAAAAAACTAAATTTATGGATGAAGTAAACGCATACAATAAATCCAAATCTGAAATTGAGACAAAATTAAGTATGCATCGACAAAAATTTGATGAGGCTGATAGTTTAATCAAAACAAGTACTAATCGTTTAACTGAAATTGATACAAATTTACCTAGTCATAAAATAGATCTTGATAATTTACAAATACAAAAATCATTTTCTGAATCACAAATTTCTTACTTTAAAACTGAAATAAATAATATTCGTGAAACTGAAAAATCATTTGATGAAAAAACAAAAAATCTTAGAATTCAAAAAACTGAAGCCATGAAAAAACAATCACAAGTTATTACACAAAAACGTGATGTTGATCAAAAAATTCAAAGATTGACTGATAAAATAACGGCAACAAAATTGGCTGTTGGTGAATTTGAATCTGCATCAACTAATGGAAAAGAAAAACTTTCTTCTAATCAAGAAAAATTCAATTCTCTTGTAAATAGTCTTGATACTTTAGAGCAACAAAAAATAAAACTAGAACGTATTATTGAAAACCATAAACATTCTATTTCTGAAATTAATTTACGAATTAAAAAATTTACTGATGACAAAAAAAGATCTGAACATGACATACATGAATTATCTGAATTAATTGATGCATCATCAAAAGGTGCAAACAAATATGAAACTAAAATTAAATTTGCAAAAGGAATAATGCATGAAGATTATTCAATATCTAAACTCAAACATAGCACACAAGACTTGGGAATAGAAGGTTTAGTTTATGAGATACTCTCTTGGGATAAAAAATATGAGCGTGCATCTCTTGCAGTTTGCTCAAATTGGATTAAAGCTGTAGTTGTAAAAGACTTTGAATCTCTTATTTCTCTTGCAGAATTTGTTACAGATAAAAAATTGCCAAAACTCAAAATCATACCGTTGGAATCTATACCTCAAGTGAAAATTGAATGTCCAAAACAAACTGGTGTTTTGGGAATATTATCTGATTATGTAAAATGTGAAAATAAATTCTCATCACTCAAAAACTTCCTCTTTGGAAATGTTGTATTAGTTGAATCACGAAATATTGCAATCAACTTATCAAAATCTGGTTTCAAAACAATTACTCTATCTGGAGAATATTTTGAAGCAAAAACAACATCTGTTGTAATTGACAATAACTCAAAAATCTCAAAATTAACCAAAATTATCAACATGAGTGATTCTGTTGAAGGTCTTCAGCAAATGATTTCTGCACTTAGACTAACAGTCACAAAAAAGAAAAATCGTGCCAAAAAACTCGATTTACTAGTAAACAATTATGAAAAAAGATTGTCTTTGTCTGAAGTAGGAATGAATACTACCTCAAACAGTCTTTCTGAACTAAAATCTCGAATTTCTCAAATTTCAAACAACAAAAAATCATTTGAAACAAGAATCAACCAATTAACTAGAACACAGGAAAGAATTTCACGAGAATTAACTAATCGTAAATCGCATTTAGAATCATTAGAATCTCAAATAAAACTTGTTAGAGATAATTACGCCGAACCTCAAATGGATAGAATTGCAAATGAGATAAAACTTGTAAATGAACAAATCTTAGAACAAGATAAAAAATTAGAACCAATTCAAAATGATTTGAAGAAAAAAGAGAGACATCTTGCTGAACTTATGGCACATGATACAAAAATTACTGGAGAGAGAAAAAATCTTCGACATACTGTATCTTCTATGGATCAAGAAAAATATCATTTAGAAGTTGACATACGTCGTTTAACTAAAGAAAAAGAAACAACTGAAACAGAACTTGTAACACTTCGTGACGATGAACAAAAACTTATCTCAACCTCTGGCACTTCTGTAGAACAAATGACAGAATTTGATAATAGCCTTGAAAGTCTGAACTCAAAAGAACGTGATTCCACAAAAGAAATTACTTTACGTGAACGTAATACTGATGCACTAAATAGAGATCTTACTGATCTACGTCAAAAAGAATCCAAAATCACCTCACTGCTTGCTACCTTTGGGTTCGATATTAGTATCGAAGTATTTGATGTTGAATCCACTATAACATCCCTTGAATCTGAACAAAATCGTATAAAGAATTCTCTAAATGCAGGTGCACCATTACAATATGTCGAAATTTCAAATGGATACAAATCCTCATCATCCAAAAAGAATATGCTTGAAAAAGAACGTAATACAATTGTTGCATTTATTGAATCCGTGGAAAAAGACAAGAGACAGACATTCCTTGACGCATTTGATACTGTTGACACTCAAGTTAAAGACGCATTTTCAAAAATGACTGGCGGAAGTGCTTGGTTAGAACTTGAAAATGAGGATGATATATTTAATTCTGGATTAAACTATCTAATTCAATTCCCTGGAAAACCAAAAAGGGAATCAACATCAATCAGTGGTGGTGAAAAAACTCTTGCTGCAACTGTCTTTGTACTTGCGCTCCAAAAACTTAACCCTTCACCGTTTTACATGTTTGATGAAGTTGATGCTCACCTTGATGCACCAAATGCTGAAAAATTATCCAACATAATCAAAGAAAGATCTGAAGGTAGTCAATTTATCATGGTTTCACTCAAAGATTCTGTTGTAGAAAAGGCACGGCTAATTTATGGTGTATTTCCAAAACATGGAGTATCTCATGTAATAAAATACAAAGACAAGAGACTCCTGTCTTCCCTAGAAACTTAACAATAGTTATTCTTTTGATAATTTTCTAATGTATGAAATTATTCCTGTATAATCGATATCTCCAAATCCTGCATCAGTAGCATCTGCGTAAATCTTTCTTGCAATCTTTGCCATTGGCAACTCTGCATCAAAGGATTCTGCTGCATCGTTGATTGTGTCCAAGTCTTTTTTGAGATTTGCGAGAGTAAACGTTGGTTTTACACTATCATTGATCATTTTGTGTGCCTTTCCTTCACTCATTCCTGTTTTGAAATAAGTAGAATTCAATACTTTGAGAAATATTTCTGGATCAAATCCTGCTTTTTTTGTCAATGTAATTCCTTCTGAAAGTGATAATGCCAACATTGCGATTTGTAAGTTCATTGCAAGTTTTATTGAATGCGCAGTTCCTGTATCTCCCAAGTAAATTGATTGGTCTGCTATAGATTCAAAAATGGTTTTGAATTTTTCAAAAACTTCTTTTTTACCTGATGCCATGATTACTAACTTGCCATTAATTGCAACATTTGGGCCTCCCATGACTGGTATTTCCATATAGTCTATGCCGTCTTCTGTAACTTTTTTTGAAATTTCTCTTGTTGAATTTGGATTTATTGTACTCATATCTGCTATACACATTCCCTCATGTCTACCTGCCAATATTCCACAATCTCCAAAAACTACATCCTTCACTGCATTTGCATCTTTTACCACCATTATTACCAACTCAGAATTTTCAGCAACATTTTTTGGAGAATCTACAACTAAAGCTCCTTTATTTTCAAGTTTTTCTGTTTTTTCTTTACTTCTATTAAAAACTGTTATTTTGTAACCTACATCAAGTAAGTGTAGCCCCACTGCTTCACCTAACATTCCTGTTCCAACAATTCCAATTTTCATCATCTTCTTTCCTCCTCAACTAATTCCCAATCTCCTTTGCCAATTCTAGGTGCAGTAAATTTCAAATGACCTATTATCCTATCTCCTTTTCTAACCATTGCAAAATCTGCTTTTTTTGTACTGTAGATTTTTTCTTTGGCTTTGTATCCGCCTTCTATAACTTTGACTCTAAATTTTTTACTTGCTTTAACAATTAAACTTCTTGCAGTTTTTACATCTCCCATCCATGAAAACATTTCAAATGTACCAAAATTTTCCGTTTTTATCACATAATCGTACAATCTTGCTTCAAACTTCATCTTTTTTTTCTTAGCTTCTTCATTAAGCCATTGTACAAGCTCTTCACCTGAGCCTTCTTCTGAACCAAATGTTTCTGATTCTCTCATGCTTTACTACTAATTTCACTATACATGAAGTTATCTTGGAGGTCCCCATGTTTCTTCAATGACGGTTTTCTCATTTTCAGTATGAACAAAATACTTTTTCCCACATCTAAAACACTGCCACACAAATTTGTCTTCAATTTTTTTCTGGTATTGCATAGGTAACAAACAGGTTGTGCAGTCAAGTGATTCAGGCATTTCTGTGGAATCGATGATTGGTAATCCACTTTTCTTTTTTTCTTGCATTCAATTTAACTAGATTTTCAGTTATAGATATTTGCTCTGTATGAAAAATTGGATTTATGTTAAAATGAATTACTAGTAGCCTCTTGCAAATAGTGGTCTAATAGTACTCTGATCTGAACATTTTATGCATTTTGAACTTGTATCTTTTGCATCATTTGTTATTACTCTCACATCAGCGCTAGTTTCTTCTTTAATTTCTTCTTCACATTTTGGATTATCACAAATTGGTGCTTTAATCAGTCGTCCTTTTTCAAGTTCAGTCTTAAATTCATCATATGTGTTTACTTCGGAGGTTCTATCTTCTAGAATTTTCTTAGCATCTGAAAACATATCATTATGAATTTTATCTAATTCTGAAACTACTCTTTCTACAAGACCTGTGATTGCTTGATCATCTTTTTGACGATTATGTCTTCTAGCAAATGTTACCTGATTTTTTTCTAAATCTTTTGGACCAATCTCAATTCGTAATGGGATTCCTTTCATTTCCCATTCATTAAATTTGAAACCTGGTGTAAGTTGTTCTCTATTGTCCACTTGCACTCTAATTTTGGCATCTTTTAATTTCTCTTCAATTTCTTTTGAGATTTTTTCAATTTTTTCTTTATCCTCATCTGAATAATAAATTGGAATTATGATCACTTGAATTGGTGCAACTCTTGGAGGCAACACTAACCCTCTATCATCACCATGAACCATGATCATTCCACCAATCAGTCGCCATGAAACTCCCCATGATGTCTGCCATGCATAACTTTCAACATTTTCTTTATCAGCATATTTTAGTTCAAATGGTTTTGAAAAATTCTGTCCAAGGAAATGTGATGTTCCCATTTGTAGTGCTTTGCCATCAGGCATCAATGATTCCATTGTAAGAGTATAAACTGCACCTACAAACTTTTCTTTCTCTGATTTTTTTCCAGTAATTACTGGAATTGCTAATTCTTCTTCAACTGTTTTTTTATATAATTCTAAAATGTCTGTAACTTCTTTTTCAGCTTCTTCACTATTAACATGAACCGTATGTCCTTCTTGCCAAAGAAATTCTGATGTTCTCAAAAATGGTTTTGTTGCTTTAATTTCTGCTCTCAATGCTGTATTCCAAAAATTAATTTTTAAAGGCAAATCTCTCCAACTTCTAATCCATTTTGCAAATAATGTGTATGCTAAAGTTTCTGATGTTGGTCTTAATGCTAATCTATCGCCAAGCTCTCCGTCTCCTGATTTAGTTACCCAAAATACTTCTGGATTAAATCCTGCAAAATGATCTTTTTCTTTTGTTAAGAGTGATTCTGGAATTAAAGTTGGTAAAAATCCATTTCTATGACCTGTATCTGCAAATTTTTTATCAAGTGATGATTTCAGTGATTCCCAAATTGAATATCCGTCAGGTCTTAGAACAATCAGTCCTTTAACTGGAGCGTAATCTGCCAACTCTGATTTTATCACAGTTTGTGTATACCATTCGCTAAAATCTTCTGATTTTTTTACGGTTACTCCAATCTCTTTTCCCATTTGAAAAGACAAGAATTTTGTAATTATTTAGTCTTGTTTCTACATACTAAAACCTAGAATTATATTGAAAATATTGAATTATGAAGAATATGGCAAAACAGGATCTTCTTAGTATAGTTGAAAAAATTATTGCTCTAGATTCTCAAATGAGATTTGCATCTATAATTGATCTTAAAGGCAATATTGTTGAAGGAATTATGAAAACAGGTAAAAACTCACTTGAATCTCAACATCAGGAAGAACATTTTTGTAAACAGGTATCTCAAAGACGTAAAATGAGAAAAGAATTTGACCGTCCACTTGGAAAGGTAAGATATGTTCACGTTGAACGTGAAAAGGTAACTCAATTTGTTATTTACACTAGTCGAAAAACTATTTTCTTTACAATGGAACCTGAACTAACAATACAACGAAAAATGAAGATTGTTTCTCAAATTAAGAGAATAGCAGCTAATCTTTGAGTGAGTCGCCTTTACACAAGACATTTCCCATAACTCTGCTTTGAAAGTTTGAACAAACAAAACATTGAATGAAATGAATCTCATCTTTTAAGACTGGACATTCAACAAATTCTTGCTTCATTCTTTTTAGCATTTTTGGGCTAACTCCTTTCAGCTTCAATTTTCCTTTTTCATCCATCATTCCTCCTTCTTTGAGGATTGCTTTTACATCGTCTGGAAGTTTTTGTCGTCCTTCTCTTGTTTGAACTTTAACTTCGTATTTGTGTTCTAATTCGTCAACCATATCAAAAACTCCATGAGGGCTGATTTATTACTAGCTATTACAGATCGGATTGTCTTGTTTCAACTTTTATATGATGAACTTTTTTTGTCAAAATAGAAAATAATGCTAGCTATTTTTGATGTTGAAGGAGTATTGTATGACGCAGAATATCTGCCAATTCTAGCTGAAAAAGTTAACAAAGAAAAAGAGATTTGGGATATAACAAAAAAAGGTATTCAAGGTTCAATAAATTGGGAAGAAGGTCTAATCAAAAGAGTTGAACTTCTAAAGGGTATTGACTTTGAAACTTGTAAACAAGTTGCTGATTCTTTACCTATAATGACTGGTGCACGAGAAGCATGCCAAACTCTCAAGAATGCGGGATGGAAAGTAATGGCTGTTTCTGGAGGATTTACTATAATGACAGATAGACTAAAAGAAGAACTAAACCTTGATCATGTCTATACAAATGAATTGATATTCAAAGATGGAAAACTTGATGGTGTAAAAATTAATGTTGATTCAGATAAAGCAAAATCTGCTCGAGTTAAAATCGAAGAATGGAATGTTCCTAAAGACGAAATTGTAGTTATTGTTGATGGTGCTAATGACATAAAATTATTTGATATTTCTAATCTTGGAATTGCATATCGTGCACAAGATTTGGTAAAAGACCTTGCAACTACTACCCTTGAGGAAAAGGATCTTGCAAAAATCATTCCTATAATTAATGAGCATTATTCTATGCAATTGCCCATCCCTGTATCCTCATAAGATTGAAAAAACTCAATTATAGCAATTTTTTTCATTAATTGTTGACCTTACAAATAATTCCTATTCATTTTAAAAATGACGTTCAACCTACCGATGATCTAATTGATTTGTTATTGTCATCTTCTAAAACATCTCTTGAAAATGGAGATGTTTTGGTAATATCGCAAAAAATCATATCAAAACATGAGGGTAGAGTTGTAAATTTAGATTCTATTATTCCCTCTGAATTATCCATTGGTATTGCTTCGGCATATGATAAGGATCCAAAATTAGTTCAAGCCATTTTATCTGAATCTCAAAGAATTGTTAGAATGGAACATGGAGTAATTATTGTTCAAACTAATCATGGGTTTATTTGTGCAAATGCGGGAATTGATGAAAGTAATGTGGAAAATGGATATGCAACATTACTTCCAAAAGATTCTGATAAATCTGCTGATAATATACGATTAAAAATTTTACAACAAACTGGAAAAAAAGTTGCTGTAATAATTTCAGACACTTTTGGACGCCCTTTCAGAATGGGGCAAACTGATCATGCAATTGGTGTATCTGGAATTGATACCATTTTACATTATGAGGGAACCCCAGACACCTTTGGCAAAATCTTAAGAGTTACTGCAACTGCAATAGTTGATGAACTTTGTTCTGCAGCAGAGCTTGTAATGGGTAAAACCAAAAAATGTCCTGCTGCAATAATCAAAAATTTTGAATTTAAAGAAAATACTGGAAATATCAAGAGTATACTTCGTTCAGAAGAGGAAGATCTATTCAGATAATTAATAAAAAGTGAATTTTTATACAAAATGTTAGAAATGCTTAGAACTGAACTTCATTGTCACAATGTTTTCTCAAATGGCCATGTGGGTGATTTGGAACCACCTTTTGACTGCAACGTTACTGTCAACGAACAATTACAAAAAGCACTAGATTCAAAATTAGATGTACTATTTGTTACAAATCATAACACTCTGGATGGATTCAAACAAATGACTGATTACAAAAACAGCCATGAAAAGTTCTCCAATGTCAAAGTATATCCTGCTGTCGAAATAACTACTGACAAAGAGGCACATGTACTTGTTTATGGTTTACAAGAAGAAATCAAATCCTCTCAAAGTATTGATGAGATTCTTGATGCTGCAAAATCACAGGATGCTGTAACAATTGCTCCACATCCATTTAGTTTGATTGACGCCTTACGCGATGATTCATTAAAATGTGATTTGTTTGAGATTTTCAATAGCGCCAATATTGACATTTATTCAAACAAAAAAGCAGAAGTTTTTGCCAAAGAACATAATCTCTTAACTATAGCTGGAAGTGATTCTCATGTTGCATCTACAATTGGAAGATGCACCAATTTGATAAATTCTGAAAATAACCTAGATGATATACTATATGCAATGAAAAAAGGTAAAATCTCAATTGAAAAAATGGAATACGTAACGCGTCGTGAAGTATTAGAACATCTTCAGTATAAAATTGAAAATTCTAAAGAATACATAGATCAATATGTTAAGGAATTTTATCCAAAATACTTCCGCCTATTCAATTCCATGTACAAATTCTATATGTTTACTAAAAACTCATTTGTTTGGGATGTTGCATTCAAACTTGCCTTATTTGGATTAAGAAGAATTTCTTATAAAATTAATTTTGAAGGCTATGATCCTTATGCATTTAGAACTCGTGATATCCCGACGATTACTAAGATGGTCATCTAATTTCTAGATAATCTGAAAAGAATTAGATTTTAATATAGACATACTATATTTTTATTAGATAAAATGTCAGAACCAGAAAAAACATTAGATGTAAGAGGATTATACTGTCCTTCTCCTGCAATGCAAACTGTAGTTGAATTATCAAAAATGCAGGTTGGTCAAGTACTTCTTGTATTAGCAGATGATCCTGCTGCTGAAGATGACATCACAGATTTATGTAGAACTCGTGGTCATGAACTTGTACAATTGAATAAAAACGGTAGTGATCTGGAATTTACAATTAAAAAAATAAAATAATCTTATTTTTGTTCTGATAGATATTTGTCAACATCAATTGCAGACATACAACCAAATCCTGCTGCAGTAACTGCTTGTCTGTATCTGTGATCATGAACGTCTCCTGCAGTGAAAACTCCTTTTACACTTGTTTCTGTATTTTGTTTCTGAATGATGTATCCATTTTCATCCATCTCCAATTGATTTTTGAATAATTCTGTATTTGGTTCATGACCAATTGCTACAAAAACTCCTCCCATCTCCAGGGTTTTATTTTCCCCAGTTTTTGTGTCTTTTAGAATAATCTGTTGAACTTTTTGGTCACCTTTGATATCTTCAATAACGCTGTTCCAATGAACTTCGATATTCTCGTTGCTTAATGCACGATCTTGCATGATTTTACTTGCTCTAAATGCATCTCGTCTGTGAATGATGTGAACCTTTGATGCAAATTTTGTAAGAAATGTTGCTTCTTCCATACAAGTATCTCCTCCTCCGACAACTGCAATGTCTTGATTTCTGAAAAATGCACCATCACATGTTGCACAATATGAAACTCCTTTTCCGCTAAATGTTTGCTCACCTTCTATGCCAATTTTTCTTGGTGTGGCACCTGTACAAACTATTACGGCTTTTGCTTCATATTCTTCTGAACCTGTTAAAACCTTGAATGGTTTTGCACGGAAATCTACATTCACAACCACATCATCGATAATTGTGGTGTTCATTCGTTCTGCTTGTTTTCTCATTGTCAACATTAAATCTGGTCCCATAATTCCTTCATCAAATCCTGGATAATTTTCAACATCTGTTGTATTCATTAACTGACCGCCCGGCAAAAGCCCTGAAATTATTAGTGTATCATGTCTTGCTCTTGAACAATAAATTCCTGCAGTGTATCCTGCAGGTCCTGCACCAATTATAATTACATCATACGATGTCTTTGTTTTTTTTGGAAAATCTGGAGTCTTTGGTTCATCATTTGAACCTCTATCTTCCATAACTAGTGAACTATCATCTCCTGACATCATAATGATTTACTTTATGATTATAATTTAAATCAATTTAGATTTGCTAAGATCTCATTGTGTTTTTTACATAGTTTGTTTATTTCAAGTTGTGAGAATAAAAGATCCTTTTGCCAATGAGCGTTATTTAATCTACATTCAATATCTTCACAAAATGATTCTCCTGTTATATTGTAAAAAATGACTTGTAAGATGTAACCTTCCAAAACTTTGGTCAATCTTTTATCGTTATATTCTAAAAATTTGTCTTTGTATTTCTCTTTAGCAGACTCGATGTCTAACCCTTGTGTTCTTAACTTCATTACTTCAAAATAGTATTCTTTTGGCTTTGCCGGGGCTTCAATAATTCCGGTGGTAGAAATGATTGAAGGGTTTGCACAAATCACCGCTCTGGCATGATACCTTTTATCATTTTCATCAAATGTACATGTCAATCTATTTGTTAGAATGATGTGTAATACTTCGTTATCTTTATTGAGATATCTAAGAATTTTTTGTAATTCAAAACCATCATACATGAAAACTTCACTAATCTCTTGTGCATTTTCAACCTTGGTTGTGGAATTCATTACTGAAGAATCTCCGCACAACTTTTTTTCAAATTCAATTTCATCATCACTTGCCCCATACTCTGAAAATGGATTTTTAATATCTGTGATACGAATATTTGATAATTTTTTGATATCTTCAAGACTGAATTCTTTGAAAACATTATTTTTTATCTCAACTTTGATTGGAAATTTTTCTTCTAAAAACTCTGTTAATAATTCTGTATTAATTTCAGAAATTGCTGGTTCTTTGTATAATATGATTTTTTTTAAGTTCAAATAGATTATTTTGGAATTTGATTCTCAAATTCTTTAATCTTTTGATCAGTAACCTCTGCTGCTCTTTTTCCAGAGTATAACATTGAACCAAATGTTGGTCCCATTCTTGCTAATCCATGTGTCTCAGTTACTGACATTCCTGCAGCAACCAATCCTGGATATATCTCTCCTGTCTTGTGTACTACGTGTTCTTCGCCATCTTCTACCCACATTGGATTCATTCCTTTCCATTCCACTAGTTGTCTATCTACTAATCTTTTTACTGCAACTGAGTCGTGGCCTGATGCATCAATGATCATTTTTGCTTCCAATGCAACAGGATCTACACATGTAATGTTTCTTGGCAATGCTGAGACTGGCATCCAGTTAACAACGATTCCTGCAACTCTTCCATGTCTCATAACTAAATCGTCAAACTTTGTTAAATTCAAAAATTTTACTCCTGCATCACATGCTGCTCCAATTAATTTAGAAACTGCATGTGGTCCTGGTGTAAGATATAATCCCTCGCCAACTTTTTTGTATGGGATACCTAATTCATCCCAAATTTTTTGTGCTGGTGCACGTACTGTTACTGGATTCATCATGTAACCTCCAAGCCAATACCCTCCGCCTAGATAATTATTTTGTTCAATGACTAATACTTTGTAACCCATCAATGATAATTCTCTAGATGCGGTTAATCCTGCAGGTCCAGCTCCTATAATTATAATATCACTTTCTGCTCTATCTTGTAGCACATCGTAAAACTCTTTTGCAATTGCCCTTGTAATTTCTACTTCTTTTGCATCTGCAAAAATCTTATCTGGTCTTTGTTCATTTACTGATTCTTGCATGGATTTTTTCATTCTCAAACTCATTAATAGCTTTGGGTATTTTTATTGAAAATTAGGTAATACTAACACAAACCGGCAAAAATGTGTACTTTGTTTAGTTGATGTGTATAACTTACCCATATCAAAAACTTATAACTATACTGCGATCGAAAAAGAATAGATGGCACAACAGCTAAGACCATCAAAACCGGCTGATAAACAGCCAAAGATTGATTGGTCCCGAAGACAAGAAGCAGAAAATTTTGCTGAAACCGTGAAGCTATTCCGACAAGGCAAGATTGATCCTGATATGTTCCGTAGATTCCGTTTACAACATGGTGCATACGGCACACGTATGACCGATGATTATGCGATGGTCAGAATCAAAGTTCCTGCAGGACAAATCTATCCGTATCAATTAGAAAAAATTGCTCAGTTAAGTGAGATGTACTCAATTGGCAGTGCCCATTTTTCAACTCGTGAGAATATTCAACTACACTGGGTAATACTTGAAGATGTTTCTGAAATAATGCAATCTCTTTCTGATGTTGGAATGACATCACGTGAAGCATGTGGTAATACTGTTAGAAATGTAATGTGTAGTCCATTATCTGGTGTTTGTAAAGATGAAATTTTTGATGCAACTCCATATGCAATGGCAATTGCAAAATTCATGCTTAGAAATCCAATTTGTCAAGGTCTTCCACGTAAATTCAAATTCAATTTTACATGCTGTGAAAAACATGGAATGATTCGAATTGTTGATGTTGGTCTTTTACCTCAAATTCAAGAAATTGATGGAGAAAAAAGGAAAGGTTTCAAAATATTCTTAGGAGGTGGCTTAGGAAATCGTTCATTTGTTGGACATGAATTGGAAGATTTTACTCCTGTTGAAGATCTACTTTATACCTCGATGGCTGTAATCCGAATCTTTGATAGAATGGGTGACAGAAAAAATCTATCACGAAACAGAATGCGTTATTTAGTAAATGACTTGGGTTGGGAAAAATTCCAAAATCTTGTTTTAAAAGAAAGAGCTGTTGTTAAGGCTACTCAATCTGTAATTGTTAAACTAAACATTGATGATAGCATAAATGAGATTCAACGACCAATTTCTGTAAATGATGAGTCTGCTTCTGTTCCTGATGGATATGCAAGATGGGAAAAAACTAATGTTGAAAAACAATCTCAATCTGGTTTTAACTCTGTGTTCATTGGTTTAGAAGCTGGCGATATAACAGCTAATCAGCTACGAAGCGTTGCAGAAATTATACGTGATTATTCTGCTGAAGGCTTTGGCAGAAATGGATTCTCCCAAAATATTGTAATTCGATATGTACATGATGATGATTTGAAATCAATTTATTCACGATTAATTGAAAATGGTCTTGCAAAAACTGGCTCATTAACAATGGCATCTGCAGTAGGGTGTTCTGGAACCACATCTTGTAATCTGGCTTTAACCAACTCTCATAGATTGGCAAAAGAGGTACAAAGAAAATTCTTGGAACTTAATTTTGATGAAGATGATGATTTGAGAGATTCTACCATCAAGATTAGCGGTTGTCCTAACTCCTGTGGACAACACCAAATTGCAACAATTGGATTCTATGGAGGTGGTGGTAGACACGGAACTGACATGTTCCCAAATTACACCATGTCGTTAGGTGGCAAATTTGATGAAGATTCCATGCTTGGTCATCACACAGCTCGCGTTCCTGTAAAACGTATAATTCCTGTAATTCTAAAAATTATTGAATTATTCAAAGAAAATAAACAACCTGATGATACATTATCCAAATGGATTGATAGAGTTGTTAAAGGAAATGAATCCTCGAAAATTACTGGCGTTGAAGATATCAAAAAAGAAATTGCGCCATTAATAGTACCTCCAAAAATTGAAGATGAACCTGATTTCTATATGGATTATGGAAGTGATACTAACTATCATACCGTAACTGGAAAGGGTGAATGTGCAGCATGATTGATTCTGATATCCCAATAATTAGTTCAAAAATTCTTCGTGAAAAAATCCAAGAAAATTCAATTAGAATTATTGATGTGAGACGAGATCAAGAATACCAACAAGGTCATATAACAAATGCAGTAAATCTTCCATTGGCTAAACTTCTCAATGACGATAGTCCTGAATCTATACAAAAAATTGCACAAGATTTAGGAATCTCTAATGAAACTCCTGTAGTAATTTATGATGATACATTTGGTGCATTGTCATCTAGAGTAGTTTGGGCTTTACAATACATTGGACATAAAGACGTAAAATTGTTAGATGTAACATTTTCTCAATGGAAAGATCTTGGATATGAAATTTCCACTGAAGTTCCTGAAATTGAAACTGCAACTCACTCTGTAAAAATTAACCCTGAAATAATGGCCACTGCAGAATATCTTGAAAAAGTCAAAGAAAACAAAAATGTTGTAATTATAGATAATCGTGAACGGCTAAACTACCTTGAACAACATATCCCTGGTGCAATAAACATACCATACCGAACACTTGCAACTGATGGAAAAATTTTACGAACAAAAGAAGGCATGAAAACTCTTCTAAAAAATAGAGGAATTCCTGAAGATGCTGAAATAATCACATATTGTGGAAGTGTAGGCACTTTGTCTGGTTTGGCATATTATGCCCTAAAATCAATCGGCATTCCAAATGTCAAATTGTATGTACACTCCTTTAAGGAATGGAAAAGTCTTGAAAAACCAATTGATAAACAAGAAAATGCTAATTATTGGGATCTTTCAGCAGAGTGATATAAAATGAAAGATATCAATGATGTAATGCCAAAGGTTCCAAATATGAAATGGGGTGCATTACTAAACAAAAAACCTACAAATAAAAAAATAGAAGAACTAAACAATTTACTTCCTCATAATGGTCGTTGGCATACTGTCTATGAAGAAGATGATGTATCGATAATTGATGGTATTCCAATTATCAAAAAAGAAAAAGATTCTATGACTTAGTTCTGAGGAACGTTAGCTCTTAATTTCTTTGTAACTGTCATTTCCATGTTTTCAAATAATTCTAACATTTTCTTTTTATTGTCAATTAAGTAATCTTGACCTTTATCATCCAATCTGATTTTGAATAATCTTATCTCACGGTGTTCGTCTAGAAACTCATCAATCATTTGTTGTCCACATTTTGCTGGATTGATATATGCATCAAAACTTTCAACTGTCTTTTCTAAATCTTCATTTTCTATTGCGGCCATTGTTGTTTGTACAGCTAATCCAACCTCTTTTAGACTCTTGACCGGTGTTGAAACTTTTCCAATTGTTTTTGGACCAAGTAAACCACGTTTCTTTGCACCGAGTTTGCTTGCAACATCTGGAACTAAATCATAAATTGGTATGATTTGATTGAATCCTTGTCTCTTTTCATTTTTAACAACAACGCCTTTCAAAATTAATTCATCTAATCCTTTGATTGTATCTTCTTTTCCAAGGAATGTAGTCCATACAATTGATCCAATTGTATGATATCCTTGTCTTAATGATTCAATTAAAACAACTTCAATAATTCGTTTGAAACCTTCTTCTGATCTTACATTTACAAAGTCTTTGTCTTTAACAGCTTTTCTTGCATTTTTAACATCAATCTCAATTGAGCGTTTTAATGCTTCTAAAGAGTCTGGAACTTGATTCAGCATTGAAAGGTAACATCCTTTGTTATACCATGCCATGCCATATGTTGGATCTGAATCTATTGCTTTTTCAACACAGTCTAATGCTTTTGCATAATTCTTTTTTTCATAATTCACTAATGATTTTAAATTCCAAGCTTCTGGATTTGTTACATCAATATCTAAAATTTTATCGTAAACTCTCATTGCCTCTGAATGATCATCCAAATGAAATCGTGAATATCCGAGTTTGAGCATTGCCTCGACGTCATTTGGGTCTGCTCTCAATATCATCTCAAAATTTTCTACGGCTTCTTCTAACTTTTCGTCTGCCATCAAATTGATACCTTTTTTGAAAAGTCTGTCTCTTTGATAATTTACATTTGTTAGACTTCTCTCATCTTTTTTTGCTAGAAATGTATCTTTTTTCTTATCCTTCATGAATTAGATTTCTACATTTAACGGATAAATATTAAGCTGCTACTAGTGGTAATTTCATGCCTGAAATGTCTAGAAAATGTAATTAAATACTAGATATTGAAAGAAACGATTATGCCGTCATCTGAACATTTTACTGTTAAAGGTCAATCTCCATACAAGCAAAAAAACGGCGTCTTTGAGGTAGAATTTGCTATCACTGAAGCCAAACCTACCAGTGAACAAATTGCTCAAAAATCCTTTCTTCCACTATGGAGAGAAAAATCTCATCTCAACATAAAAAATGGAGAATTTGAAGTAACATTAGGCTCTCAATCAAATCCCTTACCTGAAAAAATTTCTGCATTCACTAGCGTTTGGATTATAGTTGTTGATCAATTCTCATCTGTTGGTTCTTCATTTGAATTTCAAGTACCTGAAACAATGAGACAGGCTCCTCCACCAAAACCTGATTCAGAACAAAAAAAATCAAAACAGGTGCCACGCTCTTCTAGTGCTGGCGTAAAAGGTCCTCCTGGTCAACCTGGTCCTGAAGGAGACAAAGGAGACAAAGGAGACAAAGGTGCTCCTGGAGACAAAGGTCCAACAGGACAAAAAGGAGTTACCGGAGACAAAGGTGACAAAGGTGACAAAGGTCCTCCTGGTCTAAAAGGAGACAAAGGAGACAAAGGAGAAAAAGGTCTAACAGGTGACAAAGGTGACAAAGGAGAACAAGGTGGTCGTGGATTAATTGGTGACAAAGGGGGCACTGGTCCACAAGGTCCATCTGGCGATAAAGGATTAACTGGTTTACGCGGTGACAAAGGAGAAAAAGGTCCTACTGGTCCACCTGGTGTTCAAGGCGACAAAGGAGTTCCTGGCTCTGTTGGTGAAAGAGGTGACAAAGGTGTCACTGGTCCAATGGGAGAAAAAGGTCCTACTGGTCCACAAGGTCCACAAGGAGAAAAAGGTAAGATTGGAATTACTGGTCCTATTGGAGAAAAAGGTCCACGCGGTCCACAAGGTCCTCCTGGTGACAAAGGAATAACTGGTGTACCTGGTCCACAAGGCGACCGCGGAACAATTGGTCCACAAGGTGAACAAGGCCCTCCTGGTCTAACTGGAGAAAAAGGTCCACGCGGTCCACAAGGAATTCAAGGTCCACAAGGTGAACAAGGAAAACAAGGTTTGCAAGGCCCTCCTGGTGACAAAGGCTCACAGGGTCCACAAGGTTCTGTTGGAGAAAAAGGTCCACGCGGTCCACCTGGCCCTCCTGGAGAAAAAGGTCCAACCGGTGGAATGTCAGAAGAACAAAAGCAACTGTTCAAAGATATGCTTGATATTTTAGTTAGAAAAGGAATAATATCTGCAGAAGAACAAATCGAATTACAAAGTCATTTGTATTAGATTCTAGTACAAACTTTCTGCAACAGTTCTGTAAGGTTGAAGCCATCTTTCATGATTACATTCTGTACATTTGAACAACCATCGCCTTTTCCTTGTAACTACTTTTGGCATAACTACTACTTCGTGCTTTGTTTTAGCCATACAATAATCGCATCGTCTTTCTTCATACTGTTTTGGCTCATCTTTTGTTTCTAGAAATTTTGCCAATTTTCTAAAATCTTCTTTCAATTCCTCGACTAGTTTTTGATTGTAAATTGTTGCAGCAGGATGGAATGTAACAAAAAACTTTCTTCCATCTTTTTCTACAATTTTACCATGATTCTTTGTAATCTCTTTTCCATCTAACAGCGTGCCATATGCTGTATTTCCCATAACGCAGATTATCTTTGGATTGATTATCTCAATTTCTTGTTTGATAAAGTCATTACATGATTCTTCTTCTTTTTTTGAAGGAACTCTGTTTTTTGGAGGTCTGCATTTTACAATATTTGTAATATAGACGTCTTTCCTATCTATTCCTGTATCCTCTAAAATCATGTCTAGTCTTTTTCCAGCAGCTCCTACAAATGGCTCTCCATGAATGTCTTCATTTCTACCTGGTGCTTCTCCAACAAAAATTACATCTGCATCAAAATTCCCTTTACCTGGAACCGCCTTGATTCGAGTTTCACACAATTCGCATTTCTGACATTCTCTAACATTTTCTGCAATTGACTCCAGCTTATGCATATCTATAATTCGAGGAACTACTGAATAATTAATCTAATACCATACTAACACGTCGGATAAGACAATTTCACTAATTTTGCAAAAGTACATTCTACGGATAATAAATGTCCACATCAAAATTCCTTTATCTATGATAAAATTCTACGTTCTGTATGGTTGAAGCTAAAGCAAAGAAAAAAAGGAATCAATCAAGATCTGAATACAAAGCAAAGAAAAAAAAACATCCATCAAGAGCGAATAAAACAAAGACTAATCAGATCAGAGAAAGATATGAAGCCAAAGCAAAAGCAAAAGCAGAACAAAAAACACGCGCACAACAATCTCGAGCTTCTCGAAGAAGTGGAAAAAGTATGAAAACTGAAGGAAAAGTTACAAAATCAACTTCAAAAGCAAAAGAAGCTAGATCCTCAAAGAAAATTGCTACAATAAAAAAGAGAACTAGAAGCTAATCAGACTTGTAATATATCACGAATTAATCTAAACTCATTTGTGATATTGCAGGTAAAGTAAAGAAATACTCATCTTCAAACTCAAAATCGGTCTCACCTTTTTCTCTTAATGATTCAAAGTAGTTGCTACAATCTGAATGAAATTGTAAATTTGTATTATTTTGACCTGCCATACATACCGATCTAAAACAGTTCTTTTGTTTGGCTTTGTGAGAATAATTTGTTAAACAATGTAGATTGTTTTATGCATTAAAAGAATACATAATAGAACCAATCCTAAACTGAAATTATGAGTGATTTACAAAAATCTGAATCAGAATTTTCCATTAGTGAACAACAAACCCCTGATTTGGAGTTTCTAAAATTCTTTGACCCAACCACAATGAGTATTCATCTTAAAGAAAATCAAAAACCTCTTGGCAAAAAAGGAATGCCTGGAAGTTTTGAGTTAGTTGAACTTGATACGAAAACACTTCACCGTGACTATCTTGAAATTATAACAAATCAAATTTTATCTGCCATAGACGATGAGACTCTTGGAAATACTGAAATTTCAAAACCTGGCGCTTTGGTAATTCAGTATAGAGATTATAGAATTGCAATTACTCGACCTCCATTTTCTGAACTTTTAGAAATTACAATAGTACATCCAATTAAACAAATGTCATTAGAAGATTATCAACTTTCTGAAAAACTAATGTCTAGATTAGAAACTCAAGCAGAAGGAATTCTTATTTCTGGTGCACCTGGTTCTGGGAAAAGTACACTTGCATCGGGAATTGCAAACTTCTTTAATCGTTCTGGAAAAATTGTTAAAACATTCGAGTCTCCACGTGATTTACAAGTTGATTCCGGAGTAACTCAGTATACTAGGTTGGATGGAAGTTTTGAAAATTCTGCCGATATCTTGTTGCTTGTTAGACCTGATTATACTATATTTGATGAAGTTAGACGTAGAGAAGATTTTAGAATTTTCAGTGATCTTAGGTTAACTGGAGTTGGCATGGTTGGAGTTGTTCATGCAAATACCCCAATTGATGCAATTCAGAGATTCATTGGAAAAATTGAACTTGGAATAATTCCAAATGTCCTAGATACTGTAATTTATGTAAAGGATGGTGGCATATCCAAAGTTTATCGTTTAGAGCTAAAGGTCAAAGTTCCATCTGGAATGGTTGAACAAGATTTGGCGCGACCCGTAATTGAAATTTCTGATTTTGAAACAAATACTTTGGAATATGAAATTTATACATTCGGTGAGGAAAACATCATAATTCCTGTAGATGAAAATGGCTCACAAAAAACTGGAATAGAACATTTAGCAGAAGAAAAAATACTAGACCGATTGTATAGATTTGATTCTCACCCTAAAGTTGAATTTCTCGGTCCTGGACGAATCAAGGTATTTGTTTCAGGTGATTCAATACCTGCATTGATTGGGAAGGCAGGCAAAACCATTCAAGAATTAGAAAAATCTCTTGGTCTACATATTGATGTTGAAGAGCATGGGGCACAACGAGAACTGCCATCTCAGTCTTTACCTTATGACTTTTCAGAGTCTGGAACTGCCTTGATATTTGAAGTGGATAGGCAGTTTACTGGAAATGTGGCAAGCTTTGTTGTAAACGATGAATTTCTTTTTTCAGTTAGAATCGGAAAAAGAGGAAAAATCAAGGTCTTAAAACGTTCATCAGAAGGAAAGCGTTTTTCAAGATTTGTCAATAATGATGATAATCTGGAAATATTTCTAAAACGAGATTAGAACCCGCCCTGAATAAAATTCTAAAAAATTTCAAATACTAGTTGATATCATAGAAAGTATGTGCGGAGACCCAATGCTTGATTTACTATATCTGGCTGCCCCACTTGCATTACTAGGTGCTGGAGGCTTATTTTTCTTCAAGGGTAGCCGTAAAAAGATAGAAGAAATTTTCAGTTAATTAAAATTCATTAAAACTACTCATTAGTTTTGGGTTTGCTTTGAAAAATGTTACAAACTTTCTAATCTGTCTAATTGTTTTTGGATTAAGATGATGTTCAATTCCTTCTGCATCTTGGTTTGCTATTTCTTTCCCAATTCCTAAAATTTCGAAGAACTCTAGTAAAATTCCATGTTTTTGTTTAATCATTTCTGCAATTCGTTGACCTTTTTCAGTTAAATTAATTCCATAATATTTTTCATATTCTAAAAATCCCTCTGCATCTAATTTTTTGAGCATCTTTGTTACACTTGGTGCGCTAACATTCATGTATCTTGAAATGTCTAATGTTGCAGCATACCCTTTCATATCCACTAATTCTGAAATTACCTCCAAATAATCTTCAACTCTATCTGATATGGAAATTGTTTTTTCAGATTCATGTGCTGCCTTGATTGAATCTAATCTACGTGATGTCTTCTTTTTCATTATGGCGATATGAATTTGCTTTTATATAAATTGGAAATTATTGTGACAAAATCTTGACTTGAATGTAGCAGATTTTGATCACTGACTGTTAACTATATTTTCTAAAACACCAATAGATGACTGATCCGCTTAGAGCAAAAATTGAAAAATTACGAATAATGAGAGAATCTGCATCAAGACGTTCTGGCTTGTACGCTGACATGGGAAAATTAGATGATAAAAAAACCTCTCAGTCACTTGGAGCATTAAACCGTGCATCTGCTCCTGGCAAAAAAATGCAAAAACTGGGATTTCTCATGTTGTGGATTCCTGAACCAACAGGTGTAACTGTTGCAGTTGGGGCTCCGATGATATTGGCAGGCCGATATTTGGATAAAAAATACAATGGATCCACATTGAAAGATATTGGCTCTAGCACTCATGAGACAATTTCTTCAATTAATCAATTCAAAGCATCATTGTAATTGCTTTAGTTTTTATTTTATTTGATATGAGATAATGTATGCCAACACGTCTTCAGGTTTTAATTCCAATTGGAATTGCAGCGGTTATAGTTGGTGTTGCCGGCATGGCATCTCTTCCATCTGAAGTACAACTTGAGGCAAATTCTGACTTTTTAATGGGAACTGTACAATTGGATGATAATCTTCTAGAAGTATATCTTGCAGATACTGATCCACGTAGAATGCGTGGTTTGATGTGGGAGAATGAAAGTTTCCTTTCTGATGATAAAGGAATGTTGTTTGTATTTGATGAACCTGGAACTAGATCTATGTGGATGAAAAACATGCAGTTCCATCTTGATATTATTTGGTTTGACAAAAACGGTTCTGTAATTGCAATTGAAAAGAATGTTCCGCCCTGTATTACTCCTATGGAGGTAATGAGTTGCAAGTCAGTTGGTGTTTCTGCTGATAATGCGCAATATGTTCTTGAAATGACATCTGGTTATGTTGACAAGCATTCCATAAATGAAAATTCAAAATTGGAATTAATCTCGATTTAGATGAATCTTTTTTATCAAAGAACATATCTTGTCCTAGGAATGTTTTTTGTGTTTGTTGGAGCATATTCAGGATATGATGCTGGAACCAGTTTCCAAACTACTACCACCATTATAGTAGTTATAGGAAGTATTGGATTCATTTTAGGTGGAATTTATTTACTAATTACGTATATGAAAAACCGAAAGATCTTAAAACGAGTTGATTAATTCTTACAATATGACTGATTTTAAAAAAATTGCAGCAGATGGTTTTGAAATAAATGCAAAAGCCCTCGATAATAATCCTGATGATGCCGCAGCACGTTCTTACATGTTAGGAATTATGATGGCAAAACATCTAGACGACGAGCATGTAAAACGTGCAAAGAGATACGTAATAGATTAAATGACTTTTTTCCCATTATTACTAACTCTTGTAATCATTGTTTCAATAGGTTCCAGCTATGCGTATGCGCTAGAGTACACCTATCCAACAATCAATCAAAGGCTAACTGAAATTCCCACATATTGTGCAGTTGAATCGATAAGTGATGATATTGAATCCTCTGAGATGGATGAAATAATGGCTAAATCAGAACTTGCAGTTATGGCATGGAAAGAAAAGTTGCAAGAATCTGAATTGGCAAATAAAGAATTTTGGGATATGAAGTTCAAAAAAATTGGGAAAAATGAATCCGTAACTGATGATTGCACGATTACTATATTGTTTAGAGATGATCCTGAGTTTTCTGGCTCACTGCTTAGTAAGACGCTTGGGGCATTCATGAGAAATTCAATTTACGTCTATTATGAAAATCAACAATCAATTTATGGGGACAAATGGATGGATGGAATTTTCAAAACAATAATTCATGAAATGGGGCACACCTTTGGTCTTGGTCATTATACCACTGACGATAATGATTATAACAGAAAAATCGCAACACGTGATCAATCCCCTCCTTCGATAATGTTTGCCCCTGCACACATTAACCCTGATGTACGAAAGATAACTGAAATTGATGTTCAGCTAGTTCGTTCAATTTATGGAAGTTATGGGTTCCACGCATTTTCTGAACAAAGACCTAGTGAAATTATTATTGAAAATCCAATTTCTCCATTAGATCCTACATATCCTTTCGAATCTACTGAAATTTCTAAAAATAATGTAAAATTATTTCGACATCAGGATACTATGATAACAATTTCTGGGGAGATAAATAATGTCATGTTCATGTCCGGTCACCCTGTTTTCATCTTAGTTACAAGTCCAGACCTTTCTGTTCAAGTTTTGAAAGTTAAACCTACTAGAGATGGATTTTTTGAAACGTACATGAATTTCAATTACAAATCTCTTCCAGGAAAGTATTCTATTGAATTTGCATATATTGATAAAATTGATCAAAGTAAAAATCTAGTTTTTGATGTAGAACAAACTGATATTCCACTTGCACCTGAATCTGAAAATCTGAATATTATTCGGGTCAATAATGATGCTGAACGATTTTTTGAAATGGGTCTGTATGGTGATGCTATCAAAAACTACAAAGTAGTCATGAAAAATGCAGACAAGATTCAAGAGCCACTTTATCTAAATGCCTTGAATAAAATTGGTCTATCATTAATCCAATTGAAAAATTATGAAAAATCGTTATCATACTTTGAACAGGTATATGAAATAAATCCAAACTATCCAAACATTGAACAAAATCTCAAAACCTCAAAATCATTAATTCAGACTGATGGCCAAATGATTGCCACTGATTCTACAATTCCACTTCCCGGTTGGATTAAATCAAATGCCGGATGGTGGATAAATGGACAGGCTACTGATCAATTGTTATTTGATGCATTTGAATACATGCAAAACAAGGGTTTGATTGGAAATTATGAGTTTTCAAAATTCTCTCCACCACACATTCCAAACTGGCTTGTAGACATAGTCACTTGGTGGATTGATGAAAAAATATCTGATGAGGAATTTCTTAAAACTGTAGATTATTTACTGAAGCAAGGAATAATTATAATTTAAAAAAATACTGTGATTAATTATCACACTAACTAGGATGCTTGTTTTTGTCCTATAAGTGACAAAAGAGGCATTGCGTCCCATTGATACATGTATGATGAAAGAAATGATTTGCATGCGTCATTATATGAATTGAAGAAACTTTGTGCTGTATCTTTATCTCCTTCAATTACTGACATTGCGGTTTTATTATCATCAAATGAACCGCTCCAAATCATATTTCCTTTTGCATTCCAGTCGTCAATGATTGTAGCAATTGTGCCTGCAGCTGCTGCTACATCTTGTGCTTTAGCGTCTTCTTTAAAGACACTAACTAAAACATATGGTGATTTTTCAGCCATTACGAAGTTGTCACTAGGACGATATTAAAATTCGATGGACTTTTCAAAAGCTTGTTCTAATAATATAGAAAAGCCGTTAGCAACATTCCAGTAGTTGACGACATGTATTCTGGTTTAAGATCAAAGCATACGATGCTGTGTCACTAACGGCATAAACAAATTCCTTCGTTTGAATAATTAAAACTAGTTTTGAACTTAGAATGTTATTCTCAAATTCTGGAATATAATTTTTCTATTATACACTCTCAGATTTTATAATATATGCAATCAAACGGTTCTTGATTTTTGAATTGTTTCAATTCATTCTTGATATTTTTTTTTTGTAATTCTTATGAGATTAAGATCAAAAAACAAAATATCCATTTGTGAAATTTCTTTTCTCATTTTGCTTTTTTGTTTTAAACCTTATTAGAAAATCTTATTCTATGATGATAGAATGAGTCCTCTCCTAAAATAGGGTTTCAAAAGAAAGCAAGTGTTGAAGAAATCTAGTCTTGCTATATTTGCAATTGCAATGTTATTGTTTGTAATCCCTAGCGCATATTCAATTGATAATAGTAAGGTGAGATATTATTCTGTGATAGAAGTTACTGAAACGAGTCTCAATCTTGCTCTAACAAGTCTTGAAAATCAAGACTTTGAATCTACTAAAAACTTCATAGAATTTGGCTCAACACACTTTTCAAAGAATTTGGAAAAATTAAGAAATGTTGATGCGTCTCTAACTGATGAGGTTCACATATCATTACTCGATCTTCAAACAAGACAGTTAAACCCTGAAAATCTATCTACTGTATCTTCTGAAATAACAAGAATTGTTGAAATCTTTGAGGCAATTCCTGAAGATGAAGAATACAATCCTAATGTCACAGTTGCATTATTGATTATAGTAGATGAACAATATGCAATCTTTGAATCTGAAGGTAGTGAATTTTCTTATCAAATTGCAGTAGGATTTATGGAAAGAGCAAATCAGATATTTTATTCTGGAACTGATTATAACGAACGTCAAAAAGTAGAATTACAATCATTTTTCAATGACATGTTTGAAATGGTAAAGAACAAAGATCCATACGCATCAATTGCCTCTACCAATATCTGGGTTCAACGGGATTTACTTGGAACTGATGTTGTTGGAACTATTGGAACAGATAGTAGCAGTTTCTACATTGTGATAAAAGAGCTATATGCTGAATTAATGATTGAATTAGATAATGGCGACTACAAAAAAGCAGAACAACTTGGAATAGAAGCATATCTTGAGAACTTTGAATATCTAGAACCTGAAATCGAAGTTGCTGATGCTGAATTATTATATCAATTAGAATGGGACATGCGTGAAGAATTGCGTACCATGATCAAAAATTATGAAGACCCTGATGTAATCAAATCATTTTTGGTTGATTCAATCATTCCTAGATTAGATACAGCAGAAGCCAAAGTTGCAGACTTGAGAGCATCTGGTGTAGTAATTGCAGAAGTATTTGCAAATAAAGAAACAAAACCAATGGGCTCTGCATCTGAAGGTCAAAAAGCTGAAGTTCGAGATGAGATTGACTTTATCCGAGAACAATTAATGGCAACTGAAATTTTCTATGAATTAGGTGATACGCAAGCAGCATACGCAAGTGCACGAACAGCATATCTGGACAGTTATGAATATGTTGAAATTCCATTAAGAGCAATTGCACCTGATTTCACTTTTGAGGTTGAATATCAGTTTGCAACATTAAGAAATCAAATTAATGATGGTGCACCAATCGAAGACATTTCTACTACAATTATTTCCCTTGAACGTTCTCTAGACGAGTCTGAACGTCTTGTTTCTGGAACCGGAACCATTGCACCAATGATTGCATTCATCTCATCTTTTTCTATAATCTTTAGAGAAGGATTGGAAGCTGTTTTGATTTTAGGTGCTATAATCACATATCTTGAAGCATCAAGAAATCATAAATTCAAAAAATATGTGCATTATGGAATAGGACTTGCAATTGGTGCTACAGCTGTAACTTGGGTTATTGCATCTTACATTATAGAAATTTCAGGCGCTAACAGAGAACTGATTGAGGCGATAGCGGCATTGTCTGCGACGGCGGTTCTATTCTATGTGAGTTTCTGGATACTTAACAAGATTGAACACAAACGATGGATGGAGTTTGTAAAAGCCAAAGTTTTCCAGGCATCTGCAGCTGGAGGTACATCTGTGTTCATAATGCTGTCATTTTTCACAGTATACAGAGAAGGATTTGAAACTGTCTTATTCTACCAAGCAATGTTCTCGTTTGCCAAGTACATGGAATTTTATGTTGGATTAGGATTCATTCTCGGCATTGTTTCATTACTTGGAATATACTTTGGATTTAGAAAACTTGGAAAACGTTTACCGCTACGTGCACTATTTGGATTAACAATGGGTATTGGAGCATACTTGTCAATTGCATTCTTAGGAAACGCAATACGAGAGTTCCAGGTATTAGATTTCATCCCATACACTAGCATGCTTGGAACTATTCCAAGATTAGACATCAACGTTGCAACAATGACTGGAATCTATCCAACACTTGAGACCACTGTAGGCCAAATCATCTTGCTAGCGGTCTATCTTGTAGCATCACTTTACGTGCTTGTTCTAAGACCAAAGAGACAAAAAGCCCTCGCTTCAATGAGAAAATCGAGAGCGCAAGTAGATGAGCAACAGACGAATTAGAATTGGTATTGATGTAGGTGGAACTTTTACAAAAGCTATAGCGTTAGATATTGTCTCTGGTGAAATCTTATCTGCTTCTACGATTCCAACAACACATACTGCTGAACGTGGTGTATCTGCAGGTATCGTTTCTGTTTTATCCGACTTGTTAAAAGAATCTCAAATTAAATTAGATGAAATTGAAATTATAGCTCATAGTACTACTCAAGCAATCAATGCATTGTTAGAATCTGATACTGCTAAAGTTGGAATTGTAGCAATGGGGGTTGGTCCAGAAAAAAGTGATGTCATTAAACGTACAAACTTACGCGATGCAAAAATAAATCATGATAACGATATTAAATCCTCACATAGATTTCTTGACACATCACATCTGATTACTGATTCTGAGGTGTCAACCGCAATTAAAGAGCTAAAAGATGATGGTGCTAAAGTGATAGTTGCAACTGAAGCATTTGGGGTTGATGATCCCTCAAACGAGCAATTTATCATGGAACATGCTACAAAACAAGAAGTCCCCTCTACTGCATCCCATGAAATTTCTGGAATTTATGGTTTGGAGATTAGAACTTTAACTGCAGCAATCAATGCTAGCGTATTACCAAAAACTGTTCAGGTAGGTAACTTTGTTGAAGAAGCAATCCGTGAAACCGGTGTAACTGCTCCATTAATGATAATGAAAGGTGATGGTGGTGTTACAAGCATGGATACATTTCGTACAAAACCAATTCTGACTGTTCTTTCTGGTCCTGCCGCAAGCGTAGCTGGTGCATTACTATATCTAAAAATTACAAATGGAATATTTGTTGAAGTTGGTGGAACTAGTACCAACATTTGTATCATAAAAAATGGTAAACCTGAGATTCGTTATGTTACAATAAAGAATCATCCTACTTGTATTAGGTCAATGGATGTTCGTGTACTTGGAGTTGCAGGTGGAAGCATGGTGCAAGTAAAATCAAACACTGTTGTAGGTGTTGGACCACGTAGTGCACACATTGCTGGTTTGAAATATTCATGTTATGCATCAATGGATGATTTATCTACGGGTGAAATTATTTTTGTTAAACCAAAACCAAATGATATTGAAGAGTACGTTGCAATAAAATGTAAAAATGAAACATATGCAATAACAAATACTTGTGCTGCAAATGCATTAGGTAGAATACCTGAGGGTGATTACTCATACTCTGATCCTGCAACCGCAAAGTTTGCATTAGAAATTCTGGGTAAAAAATTAGGTGTTTCAGGTGCACAAGTTGCATTGTCTATACTTCAAAATGCATCATATGATATTACAAATGAAATCACTAAAATCATAAAAGAGTTTGAACTTGAAAAATCAAAAGTGAAACTTGTTGGTGGCGGTGGAGGTGCATCTGTTCTTGCACCTTTTGTTGCAGAACAATTACAGTTACAATATGATAAAGCTGATTATGCTGAAGTTATTTCTTCAATCGGTGTTGCGTCATCAATGATGCAAGAACAGCTTGAAGAAACTGTTGTAAATCCAAACCCTGAACAAATATCAAAACTTCAGAAAAAAATTCATGACATACTTATTGAAAAAGGATCAACTCCTGAATCTATTTCTATAGATAGCGTTTACATTCCAGAAAAATCGTTGTTACGTGTAACTGCATTTGGAAATGTTGAATTAGATAACGGCATGACTGCAAAAAATATTTTTGATAAAGATGATGCAACAGAACGTGCACTAGAAATTTCCAATATTCCTAAGGATAAGATTAATCTTGCATTTGAAACTGATCACTACTTTGTTTTTTCTGGAAAAATTACAACAAAAAAATTAATGATTAAAAAAACTGTACAGCCTGTAATTGTCATCGATAAGTATGGCCGAGAAAAACTCAATCTTAGTGATGCAAAACTAATTGACGGTGACATCTCCCAAATCACATCTGGATTAAACAAATCATTATCTTCTGATGCACATGTTTCTCCTCAGGTCTATCTTCTAAATGAATTAAAGTTGGTAGATTTTTCGGGACTTACATCAAAGTCTCACATTATTGATGCAATCAAAAAAGAGTTAGGAGACCTTTCTAATGCGTGCGTAATTGTAGAAGCCAAAAAATAGACACACTTAAGCAAATTGTAAATTCTAAGACTCTAGAATAAGAAGATACATTCAGGTTTAGTATTATATACGAAATTGTTTTCGAAGTTTTTGTGAATAAGTTAATTTTGTTAGCACCATTGATGGCACTTCTTTTAGTGCCAATGGCATCTGAAGCTGAAGCAGCTCTTGGTGATGAATGGGCAGCAATTAAGAAAACACTCGGTAATGCATACAAAGCAGAAACAACTGAGGAATCACTAAAACTTCTAGCAGATGCACGTGGAATCTATATGAGTGAATTTGCAGGAGCAGCAAGAACACATGATCCAGCAACACATGAAGTTATAATGGAATGTTATGACAAAGCAAAACAAAATTATCAAGATGGCGATAACAAACAAGCAAAATTATGGATTCAATGCCAAGAAAAATCAATTTACACACTTGGTATGGTAATGATGGAAGATGCAGTATCAAAGAATAACTCTGCAGCATACATTGACTGGGTAGACATTGTTAAGACAAAATTCAAAGTCGCTGACAAAGACGCAGGTTCACTAGCATTACTCACTGCAATTGAAAACGACCCATCAAAACTCAAACTATACTCTGGTGTAGTTAGAGACAACATGTTAGATATTTTTGAATTAAAAACAGTTGAAGAATTAGAAGAAGCACTAATCAAATATAACGAAGATGACACATACGGCGCAAAGAAATATGCCTATGAGGGATTATACTATTACAGAACACTTGACCCATATGTCGTAGACTCAATTGGTCAAGGTAAAGCAGACCAACTATACGGATTAATGGAAAAAGCAATGGCAATTTCTGACTCTGCAAATGACGGCGTATCAATTGCAGACTTGAAAGTACAAATGAAAGACACCAAGAAAGAAGTAGAGAAAATTGTCATGAAACACAACGGAATTGCTGGTACTCCTGAAGCACTTGCACTAGCAGGTATCTCTGACAGATTACACTTAGTCAAAGTAGAATATGTTGATGCAATTGACGGTACAGGCGCAATCATTAATGACATGGAATATGCTGAAACTGTAGCATTTGCACACGGTGCAGTTGAAATCGCTGATGAAAACGCAGAGGTATTGAAAGCACTTGGAGCAAGTGACTTTGAGAAATTACAATCACAATTATCAAGTATCGCATCTGATGTAGATAACTTTGTAAAAATTTCAACAGTTCTAAAACAGGCTGACGAAGCAACCTTAACTGTAAAGAACCTACAAGCAAACGCAGGTGAAGGTGGAGCAAACCTAGGTGGTTACTTTGAGACTATTGATAGATTATTGATTACCGCACAAGCAGCATATGCTAACGGTGATGCTGACTTGGCACACGAACTAGTTGGAACTGCATACTTGGACAACTATGAATTCCTAGAAGCACCAATTGGTGAAGTTGACAATAAATTAATGAAAACTATTGAAGATGATATGAGAGAGAACTTGAGAAACATGATTACATCTGGTTCTTCTTACAACGATGTTGAATCTCACATCCTAATGATTAACAACGACTTAAAGACAGCACAAGCAGCAATTGCTAGTGGTCCTGCTCCAAAGGCAGCCGCAGCAGCACCTGCCCCAACCCCAGCACCAACCCCTGCCCCAGCACCAGCAGCACAAGAAACACAACAAATAAGCCTTGAAGAAGGTGGCGGTTGTCTAATTGCAACTGCAGCATTCGGTTCTGAAATGGCACCACAAGTCCAATTCCTAAGAGAAATTAGAGATAACACTGTAATGAACACACAATCCGGTACAGCATTCATGACCGGCTTTAACCAAGTCTACTACTCCTTCTCACCAGCAGTTGCTGACTTAGAAAGAGAAAACCCAGTATTCAAAGAAGCAGTCAAAGTAACATTAACACCAATGTTGACTTCACTAACATTACTCAACTATGTCGAAGTTGACACTGAAGAAGAAATGTTAGGCTACGGTATCAGTCTAATACTACTTAACATCGGAATGTACTTTGTAGCACCAGCAGCAGCAATTGTTGCAATCAAAAAACGATTCTTTTAATTCTGAAACAATTCAGTCATAAGACGTTTATTTTAATTCCGAAATAATTCACATATGGCAACGGCGGGGCATTGCCGCCACCATACGATCAGGGTCGCATTCTACACAACGACGTAATCAATATGCTTCAAGAATTAATAAAACACACCAGATTTTTTAGTCATAAAACCAATAGAGAGACATGGAATTTTGTGGTATTGATGCAGTTTTACTTCCTTCTATGTTTGCAATAAAAAATAAAATCGTCGGAACTCCTTGCTATGAAGATCCTTCATGTATTGGATATACGATCGTGGTGTCGCTTGGCCTGGCATATACAATTTATCGAGTTCTCACAAGAAATATGAGCAAAAAAGGCAGACGAGAGGCGCTTTACAGGTTCTTTTTCAGAGACGCCAAAAATTAAATACACACGAGTTGGACGTCAGTTATGCCTGAATTTATTGAGGAAGAGACTGGAAGACGTCTATATCATGAAAATGAAACCACCTTAGATATTGAAAAGGAAATAGCCAAAAAATTTGTTCCAAAAAAAGGTGAAGTAACATCCAGTTACATGCATCGGGATATGGATGAAGAAGAGGTATACGATGTAGACA
Source organism: Candidatus Nitrosopelagicus brevis (assembly GCF_000812185.1). Classification (NCBI taxonomy): domain Archaea; kingdom Thermoproteati; phylum Nitrososphaerota; genus Candidatus Nitrosopelagicus; species Candidatus Nitrosopelagicus brevis. The sequence continues at coordinate 474,525 of NZ_CP007026.1, forward strand.
GAGCAATTGATGCTGACGGTAACCCAGTTCTACAAGAAAAAGCAAAATTAACACTTTATGATGTAGAGTACAAACTTTCTGGAATGAATGTAGTTCCAGTTGATAAAAATACAGGTAAGGTTTTAGATGAAAAACAAATAGAAACCTTGCGAAAACAATTACTCAAAAATTGGCGATTTGAGGATGAGGATGAAGATGAGTAGCGTTTGTGAAGACTTGGAAGCAGTTCAACAACAGATGTTGGCAAACGTTATTGCAAGAATGAGAAAAGAAGCCAAAGCCAAAAAAGAAAAAATGATTGCTATTCAGTAATGATTTACTTTTTATTAGAGAAATGATCTGTTCAATTTAGTGGGGGGCACCTCTGCTTAAAATCCAATACGCGTTAACTCCTGCGTAAACGGCAGATGCCATTCTGTCCTCACTATAATTCTTATACTCTAATGATTCTAGTTATGTTATGAGTGATTCAGTTTATGATCCAAGATGTAAAGAGATTCAACATCATGATGGTGTTAGATTTGCAGCAATCATTAATCATGCTGGAGAAAAAATTGCCGGTGGTTTTACAGAAGGTGTTAATCCGTATGAAGGTGATGAAACAAAGTTACATGACTTTTACAAATTTGCATTAACTGTCTCATTAAGAACTGATGAATTGAATAACTCTCTTGGTGCACTAAACTACATTGCATCAAGACGTGATAAAGTAATTCTAATCAGTTTTCCTTTCCCTGTTACAACAAACATACTTTTGATATCTGCCGAACCAGGATTAGATATTGAAAAACTTGCACAAAATGTTGTAAAAATTTTCTCAGATGATTCTTCTGGATTCACAAAAACACTTGCTGACGACTAGTCTTTTTTCTCCACAACGTGGATGAGTTCTTTTAACTGTCTTCTTTGTTTTGCCGGTCTTTTTTTGATTGGATATCCTACACACAGTAATGATGTAGGCCTAAGGTCTGTTCCGATAATCTCCTTTACTTTCTCTTCATCAAACATGCCTATCCATATGCTGCTTAATCCTAGTGCTGATGCAGCTAATTGCGAGTATGCGGCTGCAAGTGTGGCGTCTTGAATTGAAAATTTCATTATGACTTTTGGGGAAAAGTCAAGTTTCACCCTAGCTGGATTCATGCAAAATACCAGAACTAGTGGGGTATTGACATAGGGCTGTTTGTTTGCTGCTTTGACAAGCTCTTCTTTTGTATCCTTATCACTGATATAGAAAATCTCAAATCCTTGAAAATTACCTGCTGTTGGTGCAGAATCTGCTGCAGCTAGAATTTTGTCAATTTTCCATCTTTCTACGGGATTTGTAGAAAATTTTCTAGTTGATCTTCGTGTCGCCATAACCTTGAAAATGTCTGTATTGAGTTTTTTCTCAGTTTTCTTATTTAGAATATTTGACATTAATCCTAGTCTAAGAGTTATGTCTTCGTCTTCTCCTTCCTTTGGCTCATACCCCTTTGGCCATGTACGTTTAGGATCTATTTTCTTATCCATAATCCTTCTTTAATCATTAAGATAAATAATTTCCCTATCTCTTTAAACCTGTGACATAGCTTTCTGTGGCCTTTTTCATTTCTTTGACATCTGCTATTGAATGTGCATCTGAGAATGCTCCTAATTTTCCTGGCAAAAAGAATATGCCATTTTTTGCTATCATTTCAAAATGATACTTGAATAGTTTTGTAGAATCACATTTTGCAGCATCCGCAGCATTGTTAATTTCAGTCATTCCATTTCTTGGAAAATGTGTCATAAACAAAGAGCCTTTTCCTGTAACAATTACTTCATCTGAAAATATCTTTCTTAGCATTTTTGTTGTTTGATTTCCTAACCCATCTAGTTTTTTGTAAAGTGTATTTTCCTTATTCTTTAAAATTCCAAGCGTTGTTTCTCCTGCCATCATTGATAATGGATTTGCAGAAAATGTACCTCCTCCAATGTATGTTCTATTTTTCTTAGAATTGATTGATGTGTTTGCATGTTGCATAATTTCATCTTTTCCGCAAATTACTCCAATTGGGAATCCTCCTCCGACAATCTTTCCTAATGTAACAATGTCCGGATCAAGTTTCATTTTTGGATATAGACATCCATATCTGAATCTAAATCCTGTAACAATTTCATCTAACATGAATAGTGAATTATTTCTCTTTGCCATTTCTTGTATGCCTTGCAAATATTCTTGAGTTGCTGGAATTGCTCCGCCTCCGCCTAAAACCGGTTCAATTAAAACTCCTGCCAAATCTTTTTTCACAGATTTCAAAATTCTTAATGATTCTTCCAAGTTGTTTAATGGCAGTGAAACAATATGCTCTTCATCTGTCAACCCTTGACTTTCTGAAACATCAAATGGCCAGTTTACAGTTTTTAGTAAATCTGTTGTATACCCATGCCAACCTCCATCAATTTTTGCAATAATTTTTTTCCCTGTTACTGCACGCGCCAATCTTACTGAATACATTGTAGCCTCTGTACCTGTTGATGCATAACGAATTTTTTCGGCTACCGGAACCGCTTTAGAAATTTTTTCAGAAAGTGCAATTGCATTTTCATTTGATGTTCCATGCATCCATCCTTTTTTCAGTTGACCTGCAGCCTTTTTCTGAACCTGTTTTTGAGCATGTCCTAAAATTAGACTCCAGTGACCCATCCAGTAATCTACATATTTGTTAGAATCAACATCTCTGAGAAATTTACCCTCTGCTGATTTTGTTACAAATGGATATGGTTCAAAAAATCTTATGTTATGATGAACTCCGTTAATGTGAACCTTTTTTGCCTTTGCAAATAGTTTGGATGATTTTCTAGTTTTTTTCTTGTAGATTTCTTGTACACTGGGCATATCCTACCTACTTTCTTCTGTCTCGTTATAATACTGATCGATAAAATCGAGTAATTAGGCGTGCATTTTGAATGGTTTATAATGCCTTCAGGAACTCAAAATTTCGCATACGTAACGCTTTGGCGGCGCCTTTGATGAAGTATGGCAAAATGCCATTTTGTGATTTAGAGGCCTCCAGTTACGCATACAAAATGAGGATCTGATCAAAAGATCAAATCTGAGATGTGAAGATTATGTGCATTCCGTTAATTCCAATAATAGAAATTAGTTGTGCAAAAAATGTACTTTGAAAATAAAATAATATAGAATCCGTTTGATCCTGACGGACCTGACTGCTATCAGATTGATACTAAGCCATGTTAGTTATTGTAGTAATACAAGGCAGACGGCTCAGTAACACGTAGTCAACCTAACTTATGGACGGGGATAACCTCGGGAAACTGAGAATAATACCCGATAGGTCATGATGCCTGGAATGGTTTATGACTCAAATAATTTATTGCCGTAGGATGGGACTGCGAGCTATCAGCTTGTTGGTGAGGTAATGGCCCACCAAGGCTATTACAGCTACGGGCTCTGAGAGGAGTAGCCCGGAGATGGGTACTGAGACAAGGACCCAGGCCCTATGGGGCGCAGCAGGCGAGAAAACTTTGCAATGCGCGAAAGCTCGACAAGGTTAATCTGAGTGGTTCCTGCTAAAGGAACCTTTTGTTAGTCGTAGAACCACTGATGAATAAGGGGTGGGCAAGTTCTGGTGTCAGCCGCCGCGGTAAAACCAGCACCTCAAGTGGTCAGGATGATTATTGGGCCTAAAGCATCCGTAGCCTGTTCTGTAAGTTTTCGGTTAAATCCATAAGCTCAACTTATGGGCTGCCGAAAATACTGCAGAACTAGGGAGTGGGAGAGGTAGACGGTACTCGGTAGGAAGGGGTAAAATCCTTTGATCTATTGATGACCACCTGTGGCGAAGGCGGTCTACCAGAACACGTTCGACGGTGAGGGATGAAAGCTGGGGGAGCAAACCGGATTAGATACCCGGGTAGTCCCAGCTGTAAACGATGCAAACTCGATGATGCGTTGGCTTGTTGCTAGCGCAGTGTCGCAGGGAAGCCGTTAAGTTTGCCGCCTGGGAAGTACGTACGCAAGTATGAAACTTAAAGGAATTGGCGGGGGAGCACCACAAGGGGTGAAGCCTGCGGTTCAATTGGAGTCAACGCCTGAAACCTTACCCGGAGAGACAGCAGAATGAAGGTCAAGCTGAAGACTTTACCAGACAAGCTGAGAGGTGGTGCATGGCCGTCGCCAGCTCGTGCCGTGAGATGTCCTGTTAAGTCAGGTAACGAGCGAGATCCCTGCCTCTAGTTGCCACTATTACACCCTGGTGTAGTAGGGCGAATTAGGGGGACCGCCGCAGTTAATGCGGAGGAAGGAAGGGGCCACGGCAGGTCAGTATGCCCCGAAACTCTGGGGCCACACGCGGGCTGCAATGGTAGCGACAATGAGTTCCAAAATCGAAAGATAGAGGTAATCCCTAAACGCTACCACAGTTGTGATTGAGGGCTGCAACTCGCCCTCATGAACATGGAATCCCTAGTAACCGCGTGTCATTATCGCGCAGTGAATACGTCCCTGCTCCTTGCACACACCGCCCGTCGTTTCATTGAAGTTTGCCTTTAGCGAGGTGATGTCTAATTGGCATTATCGAACTTGGGGTAAGTGACAAGGGAAAAGTCGTAACAAGGTGACCGTAGGGGAACCTGCGGTCGGATCACCTCCTTAGAAAGAATTACGGAAGCACATAATCTTTGCATCACCATCGATGCATTACATCATGAAAATGATGTAAGAAGGATGTAGCCGACTACCGCACTAGTTCGGCAATGATCGTCATGCATGTGTCTTGTGTAAATTGTGGCCGTAATTGCCGGTGTAAAGACGGTAATAGAGGGATTGCTAGGTTTGAGTAGAGATGAAGGACGTGGCAAGCTGCGATAAGCCCGGGGTAAGCGCACGCGACTTATGATCCCGGGATGTCCGAATGAGAATCTTATGTTTTAACATACTCCGTTACGTAGGTGGCGGAGGTCGAACCGTCGGAATTGAAGCATCTTAGTACGACGTGGAAGAGAAATCAATAGAGATTACCCAAGTAGTGGCGAACGAAAAGGTAACAGCCCAAACTGAATCTGTTATGGTAACTTAACAGAGATGTGGTGTATACGGACTCATATAATGATCCCAGAACATAGTTGAAGTAATCTGGAACGTTTTGGCATAGAGGGTGATACCCCCGTAAACGAAATGGTATGGGATTAGTTGAGTACCAGAGTAGATGTCCTTGGTAGTGGGCATCGAATATTAGGAGAAAGTAGCTTCTAAGGCTAAATATAACTCAAAACCGATAGTGCACTAGTACCGTGAGGGAAAGCTGAAAAGTACCCCGGAAGGGGGGTGAAAAGTGCATGAAATCTATTACTTACAGACGTGCATAGCATGAAAGGTGATTTTTCTAAATTGGAGGTTCTAGCAATAGAGCTAAAGATTTGGAGCTCAAATCGTCAGTGTTATGCGTTCCGTCTCGAAACACGGGCCAAGGAGCTGACTGTCATGGCAAGACTAAACCAGACAAGGTGGAGTCGAAGGGAAACCGAGTTCTCGCAGCATTAGCGAGGAGAAGCGTGTGAAAGTGCGTTGAGTCATGGCGGCCAGGCTAGAAGCCAGTCGATCTAATCCTGAACAAGCTGAAGGCGGGCGAAAGCCCGCTGGAGGGCTGAAGCAGTTCTGACGTGCAAATCGTTTGTGTGATTTGGGATTAGGGGTCAAAAACCAATCTAGACTGGCGATTGCTAGTTCCAACCGAAGCGTCTCGTAGGGCGTCCTTAGTGGAGATAGCGTTTCCTGTAGAGCACTGATAAGGGAGTATGGGGAAGAAATTCCTCGCTCCCCATTCAAACTCCGAAGGGATATGCATTGTAGAAGCTAGGAGACGGGTTCGTGTGACGTAAGGTTCACGACCGAGAGGGGTTTAACCCAGACCGAAGTTAAGGTCCCTAAATTTTTTCTAAGTGTCAAGCTAAAGTGTGTGTTCGCGCCAAGACAGCAGGGAGGTAAGCTCAGAAGCAGCTATCCTTTAAAAAGTGTGTAACAACTTACCTGCCGAGCGTGGGCGCCACAAAAACGGACGGGGCTAAAGAAAAGTACCGATACTTTGGATACATGCCAATGGGCATGTCATGGTAGGTTGGCGTAGTGATTGGGTCGAAGCAGGGCGGTGACGTCCTGTGGACCATTTTCTATTGCAGATCTTGGCGGCAGTAACAGCATAGTAGAGTGAGAACCTCTACCACCGCAAGCGCAAGGGTTTCCAGGCAATGCGTTATCAGCCTGGAGTTAGTCGATCCTAAGGATTACCTCAACAGAGTAATTCGAAAGGGAAACTGGTTAATATTCCAGTACCTTGCAAGTTGCGTTATTATCTATATGAACCGCTTCCGGATAGGGGGAGCATAACCATCGTTGTGTCTAAGCGTTCGAGAGATGAGGAGTGTCGTAATGACGAGAATCATCTCGAGGCGTTAATGGCTCTGCGTTAGCAGAGTTCTCTTGAGTCCAGGGGACCTTGAAAATTTGTGTAGAAAGTGACTTGCATGTTCGTACCGAGAACCGACACAGGTGCGCTGGCTTAGAAAGCTAAGGTGCTACGGGTATACCGTATGGTGAGGGAATTCGGCAAATTAGTCCTGTAGCTTAGGTATAAGGGATGCCTGCACACTTCATGAGGAATGGGGTGAGCAGGTTGCAATGACAAGGGGGTTTCGACTGTTTAATAAAAACACAGGCGACTGCTAGTCCGAAAGGATTTGTATAGTCGCTGAATCCTGGCCGGTGCGGGTACCTAAAACTTGGGTTCAACCGAGCTAAGGGCCCGTTAACGCCGGGAGTAACTCTGACTCTCTTAAGGTAGCCAAATGCCTTGTCGGGTAAGTTCCGACGCGCATGAATGGAACAACGAGAGCCCCACTGTCCCCACCTACAACCCGGTGAAGCCACATAAGGTGGACGAACAGTCCATCAACTTCCATCGGGGAGAGAAGACCCCGTGGAGTTTTACTGCAGCTTGTGCTTGTAGTATAGTAAAGATTACATAGTGTATTTGGGAGCTATGCCTCATTTTCTTTGGGAAATGAGTGAAGCGACGATGTAACACCAAATTATTTTTGCAGTACTACTTACCCGGTGCAGACCGGGGACATGTGCAGGTAGGCAGTTCGGCTGGGGCGGCACCCCTCTGAAAAGATATCAGAGGGGCCCAAAGTTTAGTTCAAACGGGTCAGAAATCCGTTGAAGAGGGCAAAGCCAAAAACTAGACTGACAGGATTTCCAAACGCACGGAATTCTGAGACGAAAGTCTGGCTTAGCGATCCTTCGTGTGCCCACTATTGGGGCCCGAAGGTGACAGAAAAATTACCCCAGGGATAACAGGCTCGTCGCGGGCGAGAGCTCCTATCGACCCCGCGGTTTGGTACCTCGATGTCGGCTTTTCCTATCCTGGTCCTGCAGCAGGGGCCAAGGGTGAGGCTGCTCGCCTATTAAAAGGGAACATGAGCTGGGTTTAGACCGTCGTGAGACAGGTCGGTCTCTGCCTGATGGAAGCGTCGCTGTCTGAGGGGAAGTTGCTCTTAGTACGAGAGGAACAGAGCATCGTCGCCGCTGGTGTACCGGTTGTCTGATAAGGCAGGCCGGGCAGCTAAGCGATTTAGGTTAAGTGCTGAAAGCATCTAAGCACGAAGCCTATCCCGAGACATGACAGCGTTACGTTAGTTGAAGGTTCGCAGCAGAAGACTGCGTTGATAGAATGGAGGTGTAGATCACAAGCTTCGGCGAGTGGTGAGCCTGCCATTACTAATAGACCAAAACATCGGTACGGCCACAAACATAGAAAGACACATGCATGGCGTTTCATTTTTTGATTCCCCTAGTGTAAACTAGGTTTATCAAATTTTTTTAAAATAATTACACAAGATACATTTTGATTAAATAAAATAAAAAAAAAGATAGTAGTTACTCGATAATAGATTGTTAAGAAAATTAATTTAAAATTATTAGTCTTAGTCTACTTTTTTCACTGTTTTTGCGGCTGGGCCTTTTTCTGATTCGCCAACTTCAAACTCTACTTTATCGCCGTCTCTAATTTGACCTTGAACTTCTGTCTTGTGGACAAACAAGTCTTTGTCTTCATTTTCACGTTCGATAAAACCGAAGCCTTTTGTTTGGTTAAACCATTTTACGGTTCCTGTTTCCATCTTGACCTTTTGTAATATACTGTCTATTTATATCTGGTTTTTTTACTTAGGTTAGACTAATAATATTTACAATAAATTAGGTAAAACTAACTAATTATTATAAAAAAACTTAGGAAAACCTAAAAAAAATACAATTTAATAATCTGATGTTAGATTATGTAATATGAAAATAGAAAAATCATCCGCAATCAAAAAACTGTACAAAGATTTTGTAAAGTATGTTTCAACATCATTTTATCTCACTGCATTAGCTATCAACAAGTTTTCTACTTACCGTAGTTTCTAATCAGAGAATTTTTGAGTATTGAATTAAGCATCTGGATTTTCTTTGATAAATTCTCTTAATGCAATTTTTAATGCAACCGTTTCAATCTTTTGTGATTTTTGACCTGCAAGAAAAAAATCAGTAGAATCAGAATTTACTAATATTGAACTTGCACCATCTTCCATTTCGATCTTAGCTGTTGTACCATGTTCTAAAATCTCAATCATTTCCATCAAATCTTCATGTCTCAGATAAAGTGTTTTTTCTTCATCATCGGTGTACAACCATGTGATTCTACACCCTTTCTCTCCTGGCAAATACGGTGTTTCTATCTTGAATTCATTAGACATAATATTCATTATTTTATGGGTTGAAAAGTCTATTCTATTTTTTGTACCTAGTCTGTTTATTCTAATCTTCTGACTTTAAAATAGTCGTGAGTAAAATAATATAGAATTGGATATATTGCAATTAGCTGAAGAGCACTATTACTATACATTTGCTATTGTTTTTGGAATTGGTCTTTTACAAGGTGCAATCCTTGCTCGTGGAATTAGACGAAAGTTTCCTAAACTAAAAAAATATGCAAAAGGTGTTTCAATAATACTTTTAATACTATTTTCAATTAATGCTGCTGGAAATATATCAAAATTTGCCGAGCCCTCAAAAGTTGAATTCACCGAATTTGTAATGCCTGAAACATCGGAGGCTGCGTTTCTTTTACTAATTGATGTACTTGGATTAAATGCAGGAATTATAGCTGTAACTGGAATATTCATTTCCATCACGTTAATTCTCTTGTTTAGATTTGCAGAACTGAATAGTATCTCTCGATATTTTATTTTTACAATCAGTGTGATTGTTTTCATTATTGCAATGTTAGGTAGATTTACTGATTATGTTCCAAGTACATTCCAAATAATTTTGTATGTTATGTATCAACTTGGTATGACTCTTGGAATATTTTCTATAATGCGTCGACGTGAAAAAGATCCTTTAGAAGATATGGGATAATTCTAATTTTCCAAGAATGTCTTTAGACCTGCACATCTATTACGAATAGTTACTTCTGTAACACCTGATGCTTCAGAAATTTCTTTTTGTGTTTTATTTCCACCTTCAGTAATACATGCAAGGTATAGTGCAGCAGCTGCTAATCCTGTAGGATCTTTTCCTGCAACCACGCCAATTTTCTTTGCTTTTCTTAAAATCTCAACTGCTTTTCGTTTAGTTTTTTCACCTAATCCTGCGACACTTGCTATTCTTGGTATTCCGTTAATTGGATCTGCAACAGGAACTTTAAGGTCTAATTCTCTAAAGACCAACCTATAACATCGAGCCACATCTTTTCGTCTAATGTTTATCCCATCTGCAACATTATCCAAAGTTCTAGGTGTTTCTGTATCTCGACATGCAGCATAAACACATGCTGCAACAAGTCCTTGGATTGAACGTCCTTTAACTAATTTTTTTTCAATGGCTTTTCGGTAAATGTATGCAGCTTTTTCAATAACCGCATCAGTTAATGATAATTTATCTTTCAATTTGTCCATTTCACTTAGTGCTTGTCTCAAATTTTTATCAACAGAAGAATGAGCTTGTGATCTACTATCCCATGTTCTAATTCTATCAAATGACTGTTTCATTGCAGATGAAAGTGGTTTACCCGTTGCATCTTTGTTTACTGCACCGATAACTGTGGACAAACCCATATCGTGCATTGTAATTGATGTTCCAGTTCCAGTTCTACTCTTGTCTACTCCATCGTTTGCAAACGATCTCCATTCTGGTCCTGCTGCTTCGCTTCCTTCTGATAATACAAGCCCACATGATTTACAGACAATTTCTCCTGAGTTATCGTCAGTGATCAATGCAGTTTTGTTACAAGAAGGGCATCTCTGTTCGTTAGTCGAATTCAACTACTCTAATGTTATTTTGCAGTTAATATGGCTTCACAACTAATCTTCTGGTTAATTGTATGTCTTTATTCATGATTTCATTCTAAATTTTTAGACTAAATATCGAAACTCTTTATTCATACTAAAACTTTAAAACAATATGGTGACGGCAAAAAAATCATCTGCAACAAAAAAACCAAAGGTTGTCGGTGTTGAGGTTCTCAAGAAAAATGGTGTAGATATTGACGCACTGGTAAAACAACTGATCACAAACGCATCTGTTGAGTTTACTGCATACTATTATTTCACAAACCTAAGAATGCATGCAACTGGCATGGAAGGTGAAGGAATTAAAGGAATAATTGAAGATGCACGTCTTGAAGATCTAAGCCACTTTGAATCTTGTATTGAAAGAATCTTTCAATTGGGTGGTAGTTTGCCAAATGACGCACAGGCATTTATCAAAATGTCTGGCTGTGAATTTCTAAAACTTCCAAAAAATCCAACAGACATTAAAGCAATTTTAGAAAAATGTCTAAAAGCTGAACAAGGTGCAATTGTAAATTGGGACAAGGTCTGTAAAATGACTTTTGGAAAAGATCCAGCTACGTATGATATTGCAAAGGATATACTCATGGAAGAAATTGAACATGAAAGCTGGTTCTTAGAACTACTATATGGACGACCTTCTGGACATATGCGACGTAAATTCTCAGGAGAACGTCCTCATACACAAAAACACTCTAGAGCATTAGGTTAGTCTTTTTTCAAAACTATTGAACCTGTGTTAATTTTTTTATCAACATCTAACATACAGTATGCATATTGCGTATTTTTCATTGATGGATACATTATGCTATTTGGATCCTCACTATGTCTCAATCCTATCCCATGACCTAATTCATGTGTCATTATGTATTCTACTGTATTTACATGAAATAATTGAAAATTACCATCACAGCCATAGCCGCCTAATGCTACTTCCACAATACCTTTTCCAAGATTTGCATGACCCAACACACCTTCACCTAAATCTCTGACAACCCATGTCACCCAAAGGTTTGCATTAGTTTTTGTGTTAGTTGTAACAAAATTTATCTTAACTTTTTTGCCATCATTTGCATTAAATTCCATATCTTCCCACATCTTAAATGAGTTCGTCAATGTACTCACATGGTCTAATGGTAATGCTGGAGGTTGGTCATTGACAAAAATTTTGTATTCCAAGTGATAAACATCATCTATTAGTACATATTCTGGGTTTGGAAATCCTTGATTCCCGACCTCGATTTGTTGATCATAATTCCATTTTACATAATCTCTCAAAAATTTCTTTATCACATCATTACTTGGATTTGGATATTCGATGTATCTCTTGTCTTTGTCTACAATCTTTTGAATTCTATCTAAATATCTAGAAAACTCCCATTGGTTTCTATCATTAATTTTCTTCTTTTCTTCAGATAATCCTTGTACTTCTGGTAAGTCAATAACAAGCAAACCATTATCAATCAAAAAATTAATTCCTTTCAGAAACTCTTCATCTGGAATTTTATCTGTAGCCCACCATCCTGCAGTATTTTTAATCCATGATGGAATTGCTCCCAAAGATGATTCTGCTTTACTAGAAGATTCCACAGATATGATTTCATTTTCTATAAGAAATTGTAATGATTTAACAAACTCTTCATCTGGAATTTTATCTGTAGCCCACCATCCTGCAGTATTTTTAATCCAGGCTGGCACCGTTTGTGGAATATTCAATGTAAAAATTTCTGGTTTTTCAGCTTCGTTGTAAGGATATTTTTTTACAGTATTTAGTGCAAATTCATAATAATTTTCTACAACATGATTTTCTGGAGCTAATTCATATGCTTGTTCAAAATATGTCAACGCTTGTTTGTATTCTCCATAATTACCAAATCCAACCCCTAATCCAATTAATGCTGTAATATTTTTTGGGTCTTGTTGATTAACTTTGTAAAATTCTAAAATTGATGCCTTATGTCTTTCAAGATTGTCTAATGCAATTCCTTTCATCAATGATGTCTTTGCATTTGAAGGTGAAATTTCTAAAATTTTATCATACAGTTCTATTGCTTCATGATATTCTCCAATCATAAAATGTTCATTTGCTTTTTCATATAGATTTGGAACATCTCTTATCCCTTCTCCATATGTATCACCAATACTTGTAGATAGTAATAGTACAAGAGTTGCTGATACGACTAATGAATACCTTACAAGCATATTTTTTTGCATATATTCTTGCATTTATTTTTCAAAATTAAATGATTCTACAAATGGATTATTCTAATCTAGGTTAAGATAAGACTACGTCGCCTACATAGATTTTCTTTGTTTCATTTTTAGTTTTTATTTTCAACGCTCCATCATTGTCAATTCCCTGTGATATCCCTGAAATTTTTCCATTTGATGTATTTATTGTGATTTTTTTCCCAATTCCTGCTGCCCTTTTTGTCCATTCCTTAACAATCGTAGACTTTTCTCCTTTGTCTAATTGGAACAAATTTTTTTCAAATTGCAAGAGAAATTCTTTTAGTAGTGTTTTTGGAGGTGTTTTATTCTCTTTTCCTCGAAGTGAATCTATTCCGTAAAAATTAGGAGTTTTTGTTAATCTCTTTTCAAGTTTTTTTGCATCAATGTCAAAATTTATTCCAATTCCTAGGATTAGATAATCAATACTGTTTGTTTGAAATGAAGCATCAACTAATACGCCTGCAACCTTTTTTCCATTCATCGTTATGTCATTTGGCCATTTCACTTCTGTCTCTATATCTAAAACTGATTTTATTGATTTTGATAATGCAACTGCACTTAAAATTGGAATTAATGTTGAACTTGAGACATCAAATTTTGGATGAATAATCAATGAAAACCAAATACCGCCCTTAGGTGATGTCCACTTCCTATCTAAGCGTCCTCTTCCGGATGTTTGCTTTTCAGCAATAATTATGGTGCCATTTTCTTTTTTATCTGCTGCAATATTCTGTGCAAAATTTTGTGTTGAATCAATTTCTTCAAAATAATAAACTCTTTTTCCTATTAATTTTGTTTTGAGATCCCGTGTAATCTCCCAGGGTAACAGTTTTTCTGTATTGTCAATCAATCTATATCCTAATTTTTGTTTTGATTCAATTTTGTAACCTAATGTTTGAATTTTTTTAATATGTTTCCAAACTGCAACTCTGCTAATTTTTAAAACATCACTAAGATCTTGACCTGACAAATATTCTGAATCATGTGTTTGAAAAAATGATAGTACTTTAACTAATCCAACATTATCAAATGATGTGTACGACATTAGAAGCCTATGTCGATATCAAATCCGCCATCATCTCCCATGTCGGATCCTCCCATATCATCTGCTCCATGACCCATTCCTCCCATATCATCTGCAGGAATGAAACTTCCCATACTCGCACCAATCATACTAAACATCATTGAAAACATCATCATATCCACAATTCCAAACATCATCATTGATGGCAAAAATGATTTATCTTCTTTTAACTTCTGTTCCAATTCTTGCTTGTTACCCGACTTGTATGTATTTTCTAATTGATTCCATTTTTCTTGTAAAATTTTTAGTTGACGTTCAAATTCTCTATATCCTTCCTCTGTTGGATTAATCTCAATTTTTGTTCCAAGCCATCCCTTCTTTTCGTCTACTCTGATTAATCCAGAATTTTCTAATTTCTGTAAAATTGCTTCTAAATCCTTTGGCTCAACATTTGTTTCTTGAGAGATCTTATCAAATTTTGTTACACCTCGGCTAATTGCCCCTAAAACAACTGTCTCCTTATTTTCTTCATCCATGTTAGATTATCTTATATTTTCTTTTTAAAATATTACCTAAAAATGTAGTTGAATTTTATATTATGACGACATAACACCGATTATGAGTGAGACTAGGATCATTCCAATATTCCCTCTGGATTTAGTATTATTTCCAAACCAAGATCTTCCTTTGAGAATATTTGAACCTCGGTATAAACAGATGATTGATGATTGCATGCTTGGCGAAAAAGAATTCGGAATTTGTCTTGGGCATGATAGTGCCACATTATCTAATTGGCAGGCACCTTATGATATTGGAACTCTTGCCAAGATATCTGACTGTAAAGACGTAGATTCAACTAGCGGTCATCTATTTGTTAATGTCAGAGGTCGTAGAAAATTTAGAATTATTCGTCTAATTCCGCCATCTCTAAAAAAAACAGATGACTATGATCCTTTTACTATAGACGGAGTGAAGATGGTTGATCAACTTCATGAAAATGATGGCATTGACAAGAAAATGTACATCCAAGCTGAGATTGAAATGATTTCTGAAATAGATGAATCAATTTCTCTTGAAGACTGGGAAAACTTAGTAGATTTATGGAAAAATAAAATTAAAAAAAGTGCCGGAAATTCTGAATTAACCTCATACCAATTAGATCATGTTTTAGAGCAATACTATCTAAAAACTGAAACCCCTACTATGGAATACGTTCATTCATTATGTGCATTGGCATCTGAAACTCCTTTAGATCTACAACCTATACTGGAATGCACAAATTTAGAACAATTACTAGAAAGAAGCACCAAACTACTAGAATCTGATATAAACTACGAATAATTTCAAACCTAAAGTTCATAAGCAATGAAAAACTATGAGCTAAAATTCGGAAACACAATATGGAAAAATTTGGAACTTTAGAATTTGTATTGGATCGTTATTCTGGCACTTGGTGCTGGAAAATTTCTGGAAATAGAGCCGTTAACATGGTCTCAAAATTAATCCCTCGTGGCTGGTATGGTGATAAACCGGATGAAGTTATTGTATCTGATAATGATGAAAATATTAAGAAATTAAAAATGATTGATGAACGTTACACATTTGAGCTTTTATCAAAATCTGTATGGAAAAGAAAAATTGCACCTCTTACAATTAAAAAAGCAAAGGTTCCAAAAATTGAAAAATTACAACAAGCTGTTCCTAGTAAACAATTCAAAGGAAATTTGTTGGATTTTCAAAGAGAAGGTCTAGATTTTCTAATAAAATCAAGTGGAAATGCATTACTTGCTGATGAAATGGGACTTGGAAAAACAGTCCAAACCCTGGCATATCTATCAAAAGAAAAAAATTCTTTTCCTGCATTGATTGTTGCTCCTTTAGTTACTCTAACTAATTGGCAACGAGAAATTGAAAAGTTTCTAAAGAAAAAAGGCAAGAATGGAAAAGTCATTGAAAATGAAACTCCTTCAAGCACAATGATTCGGAATGGTAAACTTGCAGATCTTGGTGAATATGATTTTTACATAATTAATTATGAATTGTTACATAAACGACTCCCTGATTTAACGAAAGTTGGAATACGTTCTGTTGTATGTGATGAAGTACAACATCTTAGATCAAAAACTACTCAAAAATATGCGGCAGTAAAAGAATTGGCTGGACTTGAGAGTGTAAAATATAGAGTTGGTTTGTCGGGAACTCCAATTTACAACCGAGGTTCTGAAATATGGCCAATTGTTGATATCTTGAAACCTGGACTCCTTGGAAGCTTTAAGGAATTTTGTGAATATTTCTGTTATGTAAATGAAAAAGGAAAAGCAATAGTACTTGAAAATAAACGTGATACATTACGTAATCAACTAACAAAACATGTCATGTTGAGAAGAAAAAAATCTGATGTTCTAAAGGAATTAAAAGATAAAGTTCGTTATTCTTCACCTGTTCACGCAGATGAAAAATTCTACAAGGCTGAATTGAGTAAAATTTGGAAAAAACTTGAAGAAGAACAAAAATATGCAGAATCTGCATTTGATAAATCTGCATCATATCATAGAGCAATAGAAAGTGAAAGACAGGCTGCCGGTCTTGCTAAATTAAAACATGTAGTTGACTTTGTAACTGAAATTATGGAGATTGAAGAAAGTGTTGTAGTATTTTGTCATCATAAAGCAATTCATAGTTTATTACATAATAATTTGGCACAATATACTCCTGCATCAATTATTGGTGGTCAAACTGACGTTGTAAGACAACGTGAAATTGATAGATTCCAAAAAGGCCAAACAAAATTGATGATTGCAGGATTAAGAGCTGGAAATGTGGGAATTAATCTTACAAACGCAAAATATGTAATATTTGCTGAACTTGACTGGAGTCCTGCCATTCATCGACAAGCTGAAGATAGATTACACAGAATAGGTCAGAAAAATACCGTATTTGCATATTATTTGGTTGGAAAAGGAACGCTTGACGAACACGTTGCTGAAATCCTTACCGATAAAGAATTTGAAATAGATTCTATATTGGATAAACAAGGAGAATCATTTGAAAATAAAGAAAAAGCAAAGATGATTCTTGCTCAAATACATGATAAACTTGGTCCAAAACTATAACATCAATATTTTTTAATCAAAAATCTATAAGCAAAACATGGATTTTATGTTAGAAGAAGAAATGATTGATTTATTGACATTTTGTTTACAAAATCCTGAGTCCGATGAATTAGAATCAAAAAAATCTCGATTTAAAGAAATTGGAAAAGAGCTTTTTGATGATGGCGGTGTAGATGCAATGGAGAATTTCTTCTTTGCAGTGGATAATCGAATTCAGGGTGAAATTGAGCAATCTCCAAAAAATTATCGTTCATTATGGAATGGAATTTCCGACGAATGGAATTATCCATAGGAAAATTCTTCAAAAAAGATTATTTGATGTTCAGTTATGCTTTACCAATTCTGAACATCGATATGCCACATGTTGGGCATGTACCTTTTGTTGCTGGTTTACCATTTTTCATGGTTACAGCTTGAGTACCGTTCATTTCTCGTTTGTCTCTGCATTTTACGCAGTAACCTATTACCATGTCATATACACTGCTATCTCTTATTAGCAAAAACCTGTTAATTTTTTTCAACACTTTTAGTTATTTTCTGGAGTAAATTTTACGAATAAATTCAACAGGTTACATTATATCTAATTCTCTGATTAATTTTTTATGAAAAAAGCCTATTTTGGAATCTTATTTTTGATCCTAATATTCCCTATATCGAATACATTTGGGGATGAATTAACTCTAAATATTGACAAGGCACTTTATGAAAAATCTGATTTTATTTCTGTATGGGGCTCAACTGCATATGATTCTGTTTTTATTTCCATAAAAGATCCTGACGGAAATAATGTTTGGAATGAAAGTCTTAATCCTGATGATGAAAAAAAATTCTCTACATTGATAATTGCAGGTATTGGTGGATGGCAAAAAAGTGGAAATTATTTGGTTGTAGCTGAATCAAGTGACTCCTCGTTGTCTGCAAAATTTTTCTATGACTCTGGTGCGCAAGTGAATCCCCCTTCGGCTGTATCGGATTATTATATCAGCCCTGAAGATCTATATCTCACATTTGCAATTGCAATAATTATCATTGCAGGTGTATTTGTTTATCTTGCAAGACATATCATATTGAGAAAGAAAACTAGTTATGATTATGCAAAATTGGATTCTAAAAAAAATCGTGATTATGAAAAATATCATTCTGAATGGTCAGAAGAAGAAGTTTTTGGTTCCCGTAAAATAAGTACTGATGCAAAAGAATTTCGTGAAATGTATAATGAGAACTCATTACCAAATTACTATTTGATATTGGAATTGACAAACGATTCTTCTGAATCTGAAATTAAAAGTCAATATAGAAAATTAGCAAAGCAGTATCATCCTGATAGAAACAAAGATTCGTCTGAAGAAAAAATGGCCCAAATCAATAAGGCATACGAGGTTTTATCTGATAAAAAATTAAAAGCAGAATATGATAAATTCTGTAAATTATTGTGATTCCATAGTTGCATCTTTTAGTGTCAAATACAGAATTATTTTTTCTGCATTTTGCATACTATTTTTAAGATTTGTCACAAGTGACAATTTTTGATTATTTTCAATATTTGTAGCTAAAATTATGTCAAGAAAATCTTTGTTAGGTCCAAGCATTGCCTTTGAAAGATGTTTTGAAATTGTTGTATCAAAAATTGTAGCCTCTATTTTCCATTCTTTCATTTCGGCAAAATATACGCCGCCTCTTGTAGTAGGTTCTGTTAATGGATTGTCTGTCTGTGACATTTTGATTTTATCTACCAAAAACGATTGGTTTTCAATAAAAATTTTAAAATCTGAACTATGTTTTTCTACTATTTCTTGTAATTCTTTTTCATCCACCTAATATGTGATTTAATTAAAAAATATATGTCAATACAATTGTAATACTGTATGGCTGAATCTATAACAAAAGATCAACTAAAACAAGAACAAGACCAATTTGTTATTATTGATGTTAGAGAACCAGACGAGGTTGCAAATGGAGCAATTGAAAACTCTCAGAACATGCCTCTAGGCTTGGTTATCCGAAATGCAAAGAAAGGTCAAATTGATGACTTGAAGGACAAGAAAATTTGTGTATACTGTGCTTCTGGCTATCGTGGAAATATTGCAGCTGATGAATTAGCAAAAGCTGGATTCTCTGCAATAAATCTTGAAGGTGGCTACATGGCCTGGACACAATAATTTGAGCTCTAACACAATCAAGAAAGCAGAAAAATTAGTTGCAAACAGTGGGGTCGTAAAGATTGAAGATGATCTATTTCAAGTAAAATCTTCAAGCGATCCGTCAAAATCTTATTTTGTAACTTCTGATTCTTGTGAATGTCCTGGGTTCAAAAATTTCTATAAATTTCATCATGGGAAAGGCTTGAAAGCAAACTGTTCACATTTAGAGGCAATTCGTATATTTTTAAAAGAAAATAAATAAAAAATACTGTTTCAATCAATCAGATTGTTTATATACACATATTCGGTTGTTATACCAGTGATTAACTCTAAACACACACTGACAATATTGGCAAGCTTGATGCTAGTTGCAGGAATGCCTATGGCATTTGCTGACGGACATGCATCTGATGGTTTGACAATTACAGCAGATGCAGTTGAGGGTTCAACAACAATCACCATCACAGGACATGCTACATCTAGCAACACTCCTGTAACAATCATGGTTCTTGCACCAAACGGAAACGTTGTTTCTATTGATCAAATCAACCCTGATTCTGATGGTTCATTCACTTCAACAATCGGTGTTGGTGGTCCAATGTGGAAACAAGACGGCGTGTATTCAATTACCGCACAACAAGGTTCTGCCTCAATCAACAAATCAACTGTTGAAGTAGAGATTGCTGATGGTGCAGTAGTTCCAGAATTTGGTACAATTGCATCTCTAGTACTTGTTGTTGCAATTTCTTCAATCGTAGTACTATCTGCAAAAGGCAGACTTAGTTTCACACCAAGAATCTAAACTGTCCACTTTTCTTATTTTCTATTTTTATTTAGATAATCTATAAACTTCATAAGCTCCATCTTTGTTACAATTGTATAGTTGGATGTTGAAAAATTTCAAGATGATGTATATGCTATAACTGAACTGTTATCAAAGAATCTATCGCCTGATTTAACTCCTAAATTGAACTTTGTCAGGCAAAATCTAATTGAATATTATAAGAAAAATTTAGTAAAAATCAATCATTCGGTCCTTGAGTTAATCTGTGCAGCAGAATTAATCTCTCACGGTTTCACCGTAGATGTTGAAAAATCAATATCTGAAATTCTTGTATGTGATTTATTTGGAAAAAAGGGTGATGGAACTGCAATTATAGAAATTGAGACTGGATTTACGCCTCCTGAACACGCATTAGATACTGTAGATTACTATGCTGCAAGAATTGTCAGTAAGATTGCACGGTATAGCAAACACTGTGGAAAATTTTCACTTGCAACTCCTGTAGTGAATATTTTGCCAATGTCAGAAATATTTCTACTTCCTCCAAACGCACGAAATCTTGATGATGTCAAAAAACTCAAAAAACTGTGTGACCGTTTTTACAAAAATCCTAAAATTAACTTAGAAGATATACAGAATGCTCATATTCACTCTGTCTATCTGATAAATACTGACAAAGGATTTGCCAAAGAACTGGATCCTGAATTATATCTACAAATGACAAAGCAATTGATGAAACAAAGTGAAATTGATCTTTAATTTTAAAAATTTGATCTTTGTTAACAATAATTTCTCATAAGGTTTAATACACGATTATCTAGGATGATTGCCATATGACTAAATACAAGTCCACATCCGAAGTCATGAAAATAATCAGTGACAAAGATAAGATCCGTAACTTTGGTGTTATTGCACATGTTGACCATGGTAAAACTACTATGAGTGATAGTCTTTTAGCACACTCTGGAATTATCTCTCCATCAACTGCAGGAAGTGCATTGGCAATGGACTCTATGAAAGCAGAGCAAGAAAGAGGAATTACAATTGTTCAGGCTAACGTTACATTACACTATCAACAAGATGATGATGACTATGTCATTAACATGATTGACACTCCTGGTCACGTAGACTTTTCTGGTCGTGTAATTAGAAGTCTTAGGGCAATTGATGGTGCTGTAGTGGTATGTGATGCTGTAGAAGGCATCATGACTCAAACTGAAACAGTAACTAGAATGTCTCTTGAAGAGCGAGTAAGACCTGTTTTGTATATCAACAAAATTGATAGATTAATCAAAGAACTAAGATTAACTCCTGAAAAAATGCAAGAAACCTTGGCTGGTGTTGTTGCAAACTTTAATGAATTAATTGACACTTATGCTGAAGATGAATACAAAGAAAAATGGAAAGTATCTATCCAAGATGGAAGTGTAACATTTGGCTCTGCAAAAGACAAATGGGCAATTAATGTAGATATAATGAAGAAAAAAGGTGTCACATTCAATGATGTAATTGAGGCTTATTCTGATTCTGGTAAAGTTGAAGATTTAGTAGAAAAGGCACCATTAGCTGAAGGTGTACTTGGAATGGTAGTAAAACATCATCCGCCACCACATATAGCACAGAAATACAGAATTCCAAAAATCTGGAAGGGTGATTTAGAATCTGATACCGGTAAAGCACTTCTTGCTTGTGACGATAATGGTCCTACAATTATGATGTGTGTAAACATGACAATTGATCCTGCTGCAGGTCCTGTAGCAATTGGAAGATTATTTTCTGGAACAATCAAAGATGGTCAAACAATTAACATTATTGATACAAAGCGTGAAGGACGTGTTCAATCTGTAAACTTTTTCATGTCTAATGTAAGAGAACAGGTTGGTGAGCTTGGTGCAGGAAATATTCCTGCATTACTTGGATTGACTGATGTTCGTGCAGGTCAAACAATTTCAACCGTAAAGGACATTCCGGTATTTGAGGCATCAAAATATGTTTCAGAACCTGTTGTACAAATGGCAATTGAACCAAAGCACCCAAAAGATTTACCAAAACTTGTTGAAGTTTTAAGAAAATTAACTATTGAGGATCCAAACCTTGTAATTAAAATCGATGAAGAAAGTGGTGAAACAATCATGGCTGGAATGGGTGTTCTACACCTTGATGTAGCAGTCAATTTAATCAAAGATGCTAAAGTCGAAATTGTAACTTCTGAACCATTAATCAATTACAGAGAGACAATTAACGGTGGTTGTGAACCTGTAATGGCAAAATCACCAAATCGTCATAATAAAATTTTCATGAAAGTTGAACCATTAGAACCTGAAATCGCTGAAATGTGTAGAAACGGAACTCTCAGTGAAATGAAGGATAAAAAAGAAACTGCTCAAATATTACGTGATAAAGGTTGGTCACCAGATGTGGCAAAGAAGGTAATGAGATTTGATTCTCGTGGAAATGTAATGATTAATGGAACAAAAGGTGTTCAGTTCGTAGATGAATCTACTGATTCACTATTATCTGGATTTGATGAAGTAATGAGTGAAGGTGGTCTTACAAAAGAACAGGTAAGAAACTGTAAATTCACATTCACACACTTTGTTCCTCATGAAGACACCGCCCATAGGGGATTGTCTCAAATTGGGCCTGCATCAAGACGTGCATGCCTTGCAGCATTTTTGTCTGCAGAACCTGTATTATTAGAACCAATGCTTGCAATTGAAGTTCGTGTTCCAACTGATCTAATTGGAAATGTTTCATCAGTATTACAAGGAAAACGTGGTAAAGTTTTGGATATGCAACAAAAAGGTGCAACAAGTATTGTTATCGGTGAAGTTCCTGCAGTTGAAACATTTGATATTTCTGAAAAAATGCGTGGCCAAACTGCTGGTAAAGCAATGTGGAATACACATTTCAAAGCATGGACTCCAGTTCCAAAATCAATTGCTGCAACTCTAACTGAAGATATACGAAAGAGAAAGGGATTAAGTCCAAATCCACCTGTTGCAACTGAATTTATCGATAGAGACTAATGGTCAAAATCGAAACATTTGACGCGAATACTTTTTGGAATAAATCTTATGCACACCAACGTGGTAAATTACTAAAACGTGTCCAAGTACCTGATGATCAAATTAAGATATTGGTAAACAAGCAATATCTTGAACTCCCAGCACCACTTCGTTATGAAATTGAGACTAGTGGAATAAAAAAAACAGAACTCGGCTAATCTTTCTTTACTTTTAATCTTGTAGCAACGTTGTACGTTTCATCATTTTTCACTACCTTGGTTAATTTAGGATTTGAGAATGATGCAATCTTTGCATCTTTGAGTTTTTTGCAGAGGTTTCGTATTGTCACGCTACTGATATTTGCAGCCTTTGATACTTGAGTTTGTGAAACTTTTTCGCCATTTGTTATTGCTGCAAGATATACTACCGTTGCAGCCATTGCAACCGGATTCTTACCGCTTGTTATCATCAATTCTTCTGCTTTAATCAGAAATTTTATTGCATCTCGTTTGGTTTTTTCTGTAGCGCCTACCTCTGTAGTAATTCTTGTGATAAAGCTCACTGGGTTATACGTCTCAAGTGTTAAATCAAGATCTCTTACTAACATCCTGTAAATTCTATGTATGCTTGTTCTTCGGAGATTTGTTGCTTCGGCAACATCTTGAATGGTTCTTGGTGTGTTTGTGAATCGGCATGATGCGTATACACATGCACTTAAGATTACGGGAATACTTCTGCCTCTTCCAATTTTCTTTGCCAATGTCTTTCTGTAAATGTATGCTGCCTGTTCTACTGCTGCATCTGAAAGTGATAGTTTTGCTTTGAGTCCTTCCAAAAGTGTGAATGCTTTTTGCATATTTCTATGACCTGGCATAGCCTTGCTGTTCTTATCCCACATTCGTAGTCGGTAAAATGTTCTCTTCATTTCTCCACTAAGATTTTTACCTGTTGCATCTTTGTCTGATTGCTGAATCACTGTGGATAATCCCATGTCATTAAATGCAAGTGTGGATTTTCTTCCTGTTCTTGATTTTGACATATAATCTTCGCCAGACTGGGCTGACTCTGGACCTAACTCTGCCATATTTTGTGATACAACTTGGCCACATGATGAGCACATCACTTCTCCAGTTGTACTGTCAGTTACTAAGAGAACATCTTTACACTTACTGTTGTTACAAATGTGATCGTTGGATTCAGAATCTTTGTTCACCCTTTGTAAATAGTGCTTTGAACTTATTAGGAATGGCTTCTAGTGTTAATTTTTTTTCTTTAGCACTATTATTCTTCAGTTTTGTTTTGATGATGAAGATTCACCATGATAAATGACATTTCTTTTAGAAATTCATATTCTCCATTTGACCAAGAATACTTGTTTGCATTTTCCCAAAAATCTTGTTTTAGGTTAGAATCTTCAGTTTGCATATCAAATAATAGATTTTGATCTATAATACGCAAATTGCCTCTTCTGATTGACAAAAATGCTCAAAAAAATTGATCCATTTCTCATCAAAATTGATTTTGTGCTGAGTTTAGGTCAATCAAATCCACACAGAATCACATTTACGCATATGGGCATACTTGACTGTATGAAAGCAAGATTTAACGGAAAGTGTCAAAGTTGCGGCGGAGACATCCACAAAGGAAAGGAAATTGCCCGAAATGCAGATGATGTCTGGGTTCACAAACATTGCGTTGAAGAGTTAGTGGATTTACCTTAAATCATATATCCACGGTTTTTTTATTTTTAGCATGCTGATTAATCCTGTAGATCTTCTACTGTGGACATTCAGAAGAAATGAAAATGATGTTGTAAAACTGTATGATGCATTATCTCCGATTATGGAGGTATCGACTGGTGGGGATATGCTGAATTTTGGATTTTGGGATGAAACCACTCTTCATCCTGTAGATGCTCAAAAACGCTTATGTGAAATGATGAGTGATATGGCTCAAATTTCTTCGGCAGAAATAATTGCTGATGTTGGAAGTGGAATTTTAGGTCCTGCAAAAATATGGAATTCACAATACCCTTCATTACAAATCTCATCTGTAAATGTAAATTTCTCTCAATTGGCATCAGTTGAGCCTAGCAATATCTCAAAACTCAATTCCACTGCACGAATGCTTCCTTTTTCAAACTCATCTTTAGATCGTGTAATTGCATTAGAATCTGCACAACATTTCAAACCTATAGGAGACTTTTTCTCCGAATCAAATCGTGTCTTAAAAGATGATGGAATTCTTGCCATAGCAATTCCAACTGCTACTGAAAATTCTAATTTGAGTAACCTTGGAATATTGAAATTCACCTGGTCATCTGAACATTACTCGCAAAAAAATATTGTAAATGAAATTTCTAAAAATGGATTTGAAATCATAGAATCAAATGAAATTGGAAAAAATATCTATTCTCCACTTGCTGAATATTATCTCAACAATCGTGATGAATTACAGAAAAAAATTCTTTCCCGTTATTCTAAATATGTAGAAAAAATACTTTTTGAATCCATGAAAAAAATGCAATCTGCATCTGAAAAAGGATTGATCGGCTATTCAATGCTAAAATGTAAAAAATTAGCACTAGACTCACGCTAGTGCATAACTATTAAATATCATAATCGGGTATTTACTTCATGGGCGCATCATGTAAAGGAATATGCACACAGCACAAAGTAACCAAGGTTCCAAATTCAATGAAATATCAATTTGGACTAAAACGTTGCAGTTGGTGCGAAGTATGGCTTGACACCGAAGAGATTCGATGTCCTTGTTGCAAAATGATTTTGAGAACAAAATCTAGAAACAAGAAACGGAAAAGTTTACCAATGGCACAACCAACAACTCCAACTGTTGCTGCGTAAAATGAATTCCAATAATCAAACTAACGAGATTTCAAAAAACTCGTCGATAAAACCGGCTGTCATAATCGGCGCCGGGGTCGGCGGTTTATCCATTGCAACACTTTTGGTTAACGACGGACATCCTGTTTCTGTTTATGAAAAATCTGACAGAGTAGGTGGTCGAACCGCCTCCATGAAATTTAAAAACCACATTTTAGATAACGGATTTCACATTATGCCGTTTTACAAAAAATCTGCAATCTATGAAATTCTAAAAGATGTCAAGATAGAATCTAGACTAAAACTCGCAATTGTTGATAAAATTGCATTTTACGATGATGGATTTCACACTTACCCAAAAGGCATTGCAGATATTCTCAAAATGTCTCTCATACCATTCAAAAGTAGAATATCCTTATTGAAAATACTATTGCCTATGGCTTTCACCAGTATGGAAAAAGCCGAACAGCTAGATTCTGTGCCTTTAACTCAGGTTACATCCAAGCTTGATTTTCATTCTAAACAATTTTTTGATGCAGTCTGTATGCTTGCATTTGCCGACACTCCTGATCATATCTCTCTCGGTGAATTTGCAAGAACCATAATTCGTGCAAATCCCTTCAAAGGAGGAACAAGCGAATTTGCATATCCTGACATGGGTGGATATGACAGAATTAGTGAGGTAATGGCAAATTACGTCAAAGAGAAAAACTCTCAAGTAAATCTTGGGCATTCAATCAAAAAGGTCCTTGTAAAAGATAGAAAAGTAACTGGAGTTGAATTATCTACTGGAGAGATAGTTGAAAGCGACTGCGTAATTATCTCGTATCCTGCATATCATGCAATAAACCAATTATTTGATTCTGGAATTTTTGATGATGATTTTATCAAAAAAACAAATCGTCTCAATAAAACTACGTCTGTCGTAGAAGTTCATTTTGCATTATCAAAGCAGTTGGATGAACGCCAAGTTGTTTTTCCCGTAGGTGAAAACTATGTTTCAAAAGGAATATTCTTCATCTCAAACATCACTCCTTCTGTATCTCCAAAAGGGGAACATCTCATAATCGTTGGCACTCCTGTAAAACCCGAGGAAACTGAAAATCCCACTCGGATCAAAGAAATTGTATCTAAAATGAAGCAAGAATTGTCTGAGATTTATCCAGATTTTGATGATTCGTTACTTTGGGATAGGCCCATGGCATGGAAACTTGTAGAGGCTGTTGTAAAAGAACCAGGATTAGTATGGAAAAACAAAATGCCACATTCTGTTTCCAATGTTGATGGTCTGTTTTTTGTGGGCGATTCAACAATAAGCTATGGAATCGGAACTGATTCTGCAGCACACAGTGCTGTATTAGCACATCCATTGATACAAAAACATCTTTCTTCACTGTGATTGGTTTTTTGCATAATTAGCAAATTCATCTAAAACCATTTTCATGCTACTCTCAATTTTACTTTTAGCAAACATTCCTAAAATTTTTAATCCGCCTGATAACACAAAATCAACTTCGATCGTAACCTTTGTCTTATCTCCTACTTTTTCATATTTTTCGTCAAATGTTGTGCCTTTGGCTTGACCATCTAGCATTTTTACGATATGTCTATCTGGTTTTTCTATTACATGTTCTGTAGTAACATTAACTGTTTTCCCGAGAAATCTCAAAGTTTCAAAAATCTTTGTTGTATTTCCATCTCTCTCAACAATCTTCAACTCTAGAAAATATTCTGGCAATATCTCTGTAAATCGTTCATAATCTGTACTAATTGCAAAAAATTTGTCTCTATCAATATCCACTAACTTTGTAAAAGAAAATTTTGGCATACGTTTTTTGATAATTTATTGAATTAAAGTTTAAAGAATTGCGTTGTTAGGCACTAGAAGCCTAATTAGCACTTGCTTATATATTGTAAATACGTTGATTGTTTAATGAAAGTACTACTCGCGGGAATTGCTAGTGTTTTACTATTAACCTCATTGGTTGGTAGTGTAGATGCAAACAATGTCCCTGACTGGGTAAAGAACAATGCAGGATGGTGGGCTGAAGGTCAAATTGATGATACTGCATTTGTTTCTGGTGTTCAATACATGATTGAAAATGGAATAATCAATGTTCCATCAACTACCAGAAGTTCAGGTACCTCTGACACTATTCCAAGTTGGGTAAAGAACAATGCAGGATGGTGGGCTGATGGTACATTAACTGAAAATGAATTTGTAAACGCACTTCAATATTTGATTAAAATGGGAATCATGAAGGTTAGCGCAAGCGCTGTTAGTGATGACGGTGCAGCAAAATCTCAGTATCAAGCCGCTCCTAAAGAAACCACAAAACAACAATCATCTGGTAACGCAGATCTTGACGAAATGTTAGCACAATGTCAGGGTGGAGAAAATAAAAGAGAAATTCGTGAATGTGAAAAAACAATCAAAGATGAATACAAACTAACAACATACATGAATGACGGTCAAAAATACCAACTTGGTAATGTAGCAATTTATTATGTTTCAGACTGGCAAGAGGAAACTCGCAAAGGTGTAAAACAATACAATAACATTGCATACACTGCAACTGGACAACCTCTCTTAAACTTACAAATCCTGGTTCAAAACACTGGAACTTCAAATGAGACTTTAATGTGTACAAGTCCTTCCATATGTAACTATTCTGTATGGGATGGAGGTAAAAAATGGGTCAACTCTGGCTCTGACTTTACATCTGGTAACATTGTACTAAAACCAGGTCAAGCTAAATTTGCAAATATCTTATGGGGTCCTGCAATAGGTTATGGAAGTTATGAAAACTTTGAATATGATTCGGGTAAAGATTACTACTTGAGAATATCTGAGCCATTTGGAAAACTAGATCTTCCTTTGAATCTTGTAGTTGTTCCATAACATCTCTCTCTTTTTCTTATGATGAAAAATGTCTGACATAATTTGGGGAACTGTAACAAAAATAATCTCAACTAATTCATTTGAGATGAACGTCTCACACCAAAAGGACACTAATCAAGATGGCTATCAAGATGTGGAGGAAATTAATTTCACGGAAATTGATATTCCAAGTATTCCTGTTGATGAAAACTCTAGAAATATTTCACAAATTAAGGAAAATCTTAAGGATAAATTTGTAAAATGTGAAATTTCAGGCAGAAACTCTGAAAATAGACTTGTCTGTGTAGTCTCTCATTCCGGAGCGGGAGGATACTGATGTGGACTCCTCAAACCCTGTTTGAATCGGATTCGTATGATGACCTGATTACTGGAAAAATTCCTGCCTTGATAGTTCCTGAAATTTTATCAAAAACTGAATGTTCATCATTATGTAATAGAATTACAAATAATCAAACAACAAATGGAAATCCTAGAAGATTTGGTACCTCTCTTAGCTCTCACATTTATGAAAAGTCAAAATATTTTTCAAATGCCCAACGGTCAAATGACTCTTTAAAAAAATTATTTGCAGAAAATATTTCCCCTCTAATTGCTATGCGAAATGCTATCTCAAAAAAATTCCAAAAGCAACTTACTACCGCAATTGAAAATGGCATGTCCTACTCAGATGCGGTAATTCGAATTCATGGTAATGATGATTCTGTACATCTACATCGTGATAATTCTAATTTTGAGATGAGCGATTATAATGTAAGTAATCTTAAAAATCAATTATCTGCAATTTTGTATCTTCAATCTCCGGAACAAGGTGGAGAATTAACAATCTATCATAAGCTGTGGAATAAAGAGGATGAGCGTATGCGAGAACCTGATTTTGGATATTCCTCTGCTTTGATCGAAGATGTCCATAAAACAAAAATTTCGCCTATTGAAGGAAATATGGTTTTATTAAATCCAAAGTTTTACCATCAAATTGAATCTGTATCTGGATCGAGATCTCGTATATCTATTGGATTCTTCTTTGGAGAGTTGTCTAAAAATTATCTTTGCTCTTGGTCTTGATTATTTTACAAATATTTCCATAGTATCAAACTTGTTTTGGTTGTTTGCAATCTCTGAAAATAGTATGTCAGAATCTATCTCTATTAATTTTGACTCACCATTGAATTTGAGATGATCTTCTACGTAAACACCTGATGGTCCTGAAACTCTAACCAATATCTCATTGTCAGTAACTCCCATAACTGCAAACGGAACCTTGATGATTTTTTCGTTGGCCTGTGCATGAATGCTTATTGTATATTCAATGTCATGAAATATCGCTTTTCCTTGATAGCCTCCTTCATTTGCATTGAGATATTTTATTCTCAGCTTGAATGGTAGTTTTAGTTCCATGAAAAATATGGGCAGATTTACCTATTTAACAAACGCAAAAAAATTCACTGTTAGCACTAGTATTTGTGCCTAGAAAAAGACACTATACAATATGAGTATCCATGCGTTAAATCCTCAAACGTACATAGATAATTATGAAGAAAATTGTAGTCATTGTAATATTTTGTTTGTTAATGTTACCCGCATCTGCATTCGGGCATAAACTGATTCCTACAGATGGAACTAACATTGATTATGAATCTGCACTAAATATTCCTGATCCTGTAATTTCATGGGCAATGTATGAGGAATTAGAAGATAACGCATTATTTTACAAATTTGATGCAAAAAAAGATGACAGACTTTTCAGTAGCATTGTAATACCAAAATTAGATAATCTTGAAAATTTTACTCCTTCACTTGTATTGATAGGGCCATCTACGTTCCTTGATTTGGTAGATGAGCTTAAAGTAATGGATGTTGACAAAAATTTTGATTATCCTATTCCGGATGGTTATGATGCTTATGTTTTTGATTACAATGGTCCTATTCCTTCAAAAGAATTCTACGAACCATTTGGACAAGTAACCTACTGGGAAAGACAAGAAATTGACCTAGAGATAGAAGCTCCCGGAACATATTATATGGCTGTTTTTGACAAGAATGGCTCAACAGGAAAACTTGCAGTCGCAATAGGCTACGTGGAAGATTTTTCTGGAAATGACTTTGTCACTGTATTACCAAATGCATGGCTTGAATCGAGATATTTTTCTGAAGATTATTCACAGCTGTTCATAATGGTGGGAATTTTATTAGGAATATTTGGATTAATTGGTTTTGGCATATACAGAAAAATTAAACGAAAATGAATATTATCTAGGACACATTGCTCTAATTAGTGGAAAACAAATTTCAGAAAATGCTTGAACAGGCATCCGATCTTGCTGAAGATCAGGAATATGAAGAGGCCATACTTTTGTATGATAAAATTCTAGACTCTGATCCAAAACTTATTCCTGCATTGTTGGACAAAGCTGCAACATTACAAAGAATGGGAAAAAACTCTCAATCATTCCAAATTTATAATTCCATTTTAAAAGAGGATTCAAATAATTTGGATGCATTGATTGGAAAAGGAACCTTACTACATGCAAAATCAAAATTTTCAGAAGCCATAGAGTGTTATGATTCTGCTTTGAAGATTAAACCTCGTTTTGCAATGGCGCTTGCATGTAAAGGAATGTCTCTTGGTGAAATTGGTCAACTAAAATCTGCTTTATCTTGCTTCAAAAAGGCACTCACAATAGACAAGGACTATGATTTAGCAAATATGGGTAAACAAAAGGCTCTGGAACTACTAAAATCACAAAAATCTAAAAAATAGAGACATCGCCTGGTGCTGGGCCTCTTTTCTTCTCATGGTACTCGAAATAGTCCTTATGTGCTGTATCTTGATGTTTTCGTAGATCTTCGTAGTCATCAAATGTATCGTGACACAAAAAACACTTTGGTTTATCTTCGTCGACTAACGGTAATACCATACTAAAATTTGGTTTGCATTGTTTTATATTTTCACTGTTACTAAATTATTCATGTTAGAAGAGTTAGTTGGAAGTTCAACTGCAATTGAGCGTGCAATAAAGGGTGAAGAACTAACATTTGACGACGGAATGGAAATACTAAACGATGATAATCTCCATGTAGTTGGGGCAGCAGCTGATATTGTCAGAAAAAAACTAGTTGGAGATACTGTGTCATTTGCAGCCTCTTATTACATGAATTACACTAACTTGTGTGCCGCAAGTTGTCAAATGTGTGCATTTTATCGTAAAGGTGGAGAAGACGATGCTTACACGTTAACGCCTGATCAAATAGAAAAACGAGTTGCGGCTGCAAAAGATTTGGGTGCAACTGAAGTTCACATTGTAGGTGGGTTTCATCCTGATTTACAACTTGATTATTATGAACAGATGATGTCTGCAATAAAACAAAAACATCCCGATATGACTATCAAAGCATTTACTGCTGCAGAAATTTTCTTTCTCTCAAAACTAACAAAAAATTCTATACCTGAAATTTTATCCAGACTAAAAGCTGCAGGTCTTGATTCAATGCCTGGTGGAGGTGCTGAATTATTTCATCCTGACGTTAGATCAAAAATTATTCGAGGAAAGTGTACTGGGCAACAATGGCTTGACACAATTGAAGTAGCGCATAATCTTGGAATAAAAAGTAATGTCACAATGCTTTATGGTCACATAGAAAAACCAGAACATGTTGTTGATCATCTCATTAAGATAAGAGAGTTACAAAAAAAGACTAACGGATTCATTACTTTGATTCCGTTAAAATTCAGTCTTGATAACACAGAACTAGAAAAAGAACACAAAGTTACTCACGAATCTTCCTCAATTTATGATCTGAAAATTATTGCATTGTCACGGTTGATGCTTGCACAAACACTCAAGAACATTTCTGTATATTGGGTTGCTTATGGAACAAAGCTTGCCCAAGTTGCATTGTCACATGGTGGAAATGATTTGGTAGGCACTGCATTTTCTGAGGAAATTTATCGTGCAGCAGGTAAGCCTACAAATTCTTCTTTATTGGAATTGGCAACTTTAGCTAAAGAGATTGGACGAAAACCTATTCAACGAAATACATTCTTTAAAACTCTTCAAACCTTTACTTAGTTGCAGGCTTTTTTTCAGTTTTCTTTGCACCGCCCTTTCTTTTCCTACGTGCTCCGAAACTAATCAAAATTAGTAAAAATCCGACTCCGACCAAAATCCCTGCAAGTGTTTTAAAATCTTCATTCTCTCTTT
Source organism: Candidatus Nitrosopelagicus brevis (assembly GCF_000812185.1). Lineage (NCBI taxonomy): Archaea > Thermoproteati > Nitrososphaerota > Candidatus Nitrosopelagicus > Candidatus Nitrosopelagicus brevis. The sequence goes on from NZ_CP007026.1 coordinate 507,145, forward strand.
CATTCACCATAAACTCATACTTCTCTTCTTCAGTCATTCCCTCCCGACCGATTGGTGTCATGTCTGCTAGAACACCTGAAAGTATCATTCCAACTACAATCATTGAAACTCCTCCTGCTAAAATTTTCTTATCCACTAACATTACATAATTTAGGAAATCTAGATTTAATTAACAATTCGCCAGAATTCTCATATGGCCCAACTTCCAAACTTCACAAGCAAGGTTTTCTTGGCTCCTATGGCCGGAGTTAGTGATCCTGCGTTACGTATAATGTGTAAAAAAATGGGTGCAGGTCTTGTCGTAACTGAACTTACTAGCGTTAATGCTATTGTTGCAAAACATGAACAGCTAGAATCTCAATCAAAAAATATAACTGAATTTATTGAATTTTCTGAAAAAGAACGTCCACTATCTGTTCAATTATTTGGCTCTGATATTGCGGCATTAGAAAAGGCAGCAAAAATCGTTGAACCTCATTTTGATATGATTGATTATAACATGGGTTGTCCTGCCCCACATATTACAAAACAAATGGCAGGTGGTGCATTATTACAAAATGCAGATTTAACACGTCAAATATTTCGCACTCTTGTTAATGCTGTAAAAAAACCAATTTCATTAAAAATGAGAATTGGTGTTACTGAGGAAAACAATTCACTCTTTTTAGACATTGCAAAAATTGCAGAACAAGAAGGGATTGGAATGATGACATTGCATCCTCGAACTGTATCTCAAGGATATTCTGGTCATGCTGATTGGGATATGATTAAAAAGTTGAAACAAAATGTTTCTGTACCTGTTGTTGGAAATGGTGATATCACTTCTCCTGAAATTGCAAAAAAGGTTCTAGATTACACCGAATGTGATTATCTCATGATTGGTAGAGGTGCGATGGGTAATCCATTTATTTTTGAACAAATTAATGACTATCTTGAAAGTGGAGTATACAAAAAATACACCCTGACTGATAGACTGGAAGCATTTGTTACGTATCTTGAACTTACAGAAAAATATCATATTAGATTTGCAAACATCAAACAACAGGCGATACGATTTACAAAAGGAACTGTTGGTGGTGGACAACTTCGCAATAGACTTAGTGCTGCAACAAACACTGATGATCTAAAAGAATTGCTTTTGCAAAAAGTGACTGTTTAATCACTTGTATAGGTCAAATTCTGGACTTCTTTTCTGACTTTTTACCTCTGACATTACTGCCTTTACAACCTCGTTGTGGTTGTATGTCAAATGTCTGAGGAACTTTGCTGATATGTCTGCTCTTGTTTCATCGTCTGCAAAAAGCATCTCTTCAGATGCCAACTCGTTCATCATTTCTTTGCATTCTACACAAGGTTCGAAATCCAAGAAAAGCTTCATGAACTATTTTCGTCTCTGGATAATATTAACTAGATCCTGACTTGATAACATCAGAACTAGAATTCTTCGTCATCGATGAAAAGTCCAGAGTAATCATATGTTGAATCATTATTTTGGTTTGTTTTCATGTATAGAGTATGTGAATTTTGAATATAAGCAGTATGAACAATTTATCTTTGATTCATTTTTTGAAAAAATACTTGGTAAACATACAAAATTCTACATGGTTTTTTATCGGAATAATTTTATTAATTTTAGGTTCATTTGTAACCATTTTTGATTATCCTCAGATTCAATATTTTGAAAATATGGATTCAGAGATGTATGCAACTTTGGAATCTGAACAAAAAGAAATTCACAATCGATTAATAATTGAATTTTCAGTTGGACTTGTTATCCTTCTAGCAGGTGGGGCATCATTCATTATGTCCTTTTTTAAAAATTCTAAGAAATAATTAGAGTGGTTTTGAAATCTTCAATTCAAAGTCGAGAACTAACCCTTTTTCTTTTGCCATTTCAAACATTAATCTGACAGCCTTTTCTCCTGCCTCGCCCATATCTACAGTAACTTCATTGACATACATTAGAACAAATTTCTCAATTAATTCTCGTGATTTACCTCTACTATACTTCATTGCATAATCTAGTGCATCTGGTATGTTATCTCTTGCAAATTTGATGGATTCTTGCAAATATTTATCAAATTTGTAAATTAACTCCTCACCTAATTTCTCACTCATCACATTAACCCCTAACGGGACAGGTAACCCTCCTGATTTTTCATGCCACCATTCGCCTACATCAAGAATTTTTTGTATACCTTCTTCGCCAAATGATAACTGGGTTTCATGAATTACCAACCCGACATCTACCTTTCCACTTCTGACCGCCTCTGGAATATCACTAAAATTCATTTCAACATAATCGAATTTTCCAATCATTAACTGCAAAAGTAAATACGCTGATGTCATCTCTCCTGGAATGGCAATCTTTGATTTTTTTATTTCCTCAATCGTCATTGGTTTTGTTGCCGTAACAATCGGTCCATAATTAATTCCAAAACTTCCTCCACTTCTTAGCATCACATAATTTGGAATGTATGCGCATGCATGAACAGAAACTGCAGTAACATCAAGTTCTGGATTCTTTGCTTTTTTATTCAAATTTTCAATATCTTCTATGACATGTGTGACAGAGAAATCATCCGATTTTACTTTATCAGTAAACATTGCATAAAACATGAATGCATCATCAGAATCTGGTGTATGTCCTACAGAAATGTCCACAATCTTAAAGCATATTTCTCGTAATAATAACCAAAGTTTTCTGGATATATAATAAATAAGATGTAGTTGTATACTTAGTTATGATCTGCTCTAGCTGTGAAAACCACAAACACTTTGAGTGTATTGATTGTCAAAACAACCATACCACCGAATTATGCGACTGTGATTGTCATCTGTCAGAACACGAACATAAACACGAAGATTAACATATTAGTTCTAAAGATATTTTTCTGCTATGGAAGATGATCCTCATTCTGATGAAGAAATTTTAGAAATTTTAAAGATGAAAAAAGTTGCAGTTGTAGGAATGTCAAAAAATCCTGATAAGGCTGCACATTACGTCCCAAAATATCTACATGATAATGGATATGATATCACTCCTGTAAATCCAAATGCAGATGTTATTTTGAAAAAACAATGTTATGATGAAATAACTGACGTTCCTGATGATGTTGACATTGTAGATGTATTCCGACCCTCAGATCAGGTAATGCCAATCATTAAAGAAGCAATTAAGAAAAAGCCCAAAGTAATTTGGCTTCAAGAAGGAATACACAACGAAGAAGCAGAAAAACTCGCTCGAGATGCAGGAATTGATGTTGTGTATAATCGATGCATGTTGGCAGAACATAGAAGGTTATCCTAATGTCTGACAATACCTTCCAAGCATTTTATGAAGAATTGAAAATTTTGGTAGAAAAGTTTGAAAAAAGACAAATGCAAATAAAAGTTGAATCTGACCTTGATTACGATTCTGTAAAAATTTTTGGTGAAAAGATGGATTCTGTAACTCGTGCAAAGCTTGGAGTTGAAGATGCTGCCGAATTGGCATATACGACTGCAGAACATCATCCTTACTGGGCTGTACTATACAATTGTACAGAAATCACAAAAACTATTCTTGAAAAATGGAAAGATGAAGTAACCTCTGAACAATTAGAAGAAATGAAATGGAATCTAAAAGAGATTCAAAACAGTATTTCAAATATAGAAAATAAAATCAAAAAATAATCAGATAAATACAATCAATACCAAAAACCATTCATGGTAATTAAGATTGGAATTATAGGTAAAACTAATACTGGTAAAACCACATTCTTCAATTCCGCTACGTTGGCATCAACTGAAATTTCATCGTATCCATTTACAACAAAAAAACCACAAAATGGAACTGCACAAGCAATCACGTTATGTGTACATATGGAGTTTAAAGTACAATGTGAACCAAATCATTCTAAATGTGCTGATGGATGGCGTTACATTCCAATCGAATTAATTGATTTACCTGGATTAATCAAAGATGCATGGAAAGGAAAAGGATTAGGAAATCAGTTTCTCTCAATTGCTGCTCAGTCTGATGCGTTGTTACACGTAGTTGATTGTTCTGGAAGTATTGATGCATCAGGAAAAATTACTGAACCTGGCTCAGGTGATCCGGTATCTGATTTTGCTGACATTGAAGAAGAATTGGTAATGTGGTATCAAAAAATTCTTGAAGGTAATAGGGATAAACTATCAAAAAACATTCGCGATGGAACAGATCAAGTGGATGCTTTAACTGAACTATATCAAGGAATTGGAGTTAAAAAATCCCATGTAATTCAAGCACTAAAAACTACTGGACTTGAGGACACTCCATTTGATGAATTTGAAATGGGTCAAACCAAAGAACTTGCAAAAATTCTACGTAAGATATCAAAACCTACCTTGATAGTTGCAAACAAAATTGATGTCCCAGGTGCAGACAAAAATTTTAATCGCCTTCGTGAAAGATATAATGAGGTCATTACTGTTCCTGCAAGTGCAGACAGTGAGTTGACCTTGAGACGTGCTGAACAACAGGATTTGATTAAATATTCACCTGGTTCTGAACAATTTGACGTTGTAAAACCTGAAGAATTAAACGACAAACAGACAAACGCACTAAACTTCATCAAACAGGATATCATGGGTGAATACATGCGTACAGGTGTTCAATTTGCAATTAATGTTACCGTTTTCAAACTACTAAAAATGAATGCAATTTTTCCTGTTGCAGATGAAACTAACATGTCTGATAAGAAAGGACGTGTGCTTCCTGATCTATTCTTACTAAAAGATGGTGCTACTGTAAAGAATTTGGCAAATGAAATTCATACAGATCTATCAAAAGGATTGTTACATGCTAAAGACTTGAGGTATAATCTTCGTTTACCAACACATTACCAATTGCGAGATAGAGATGTCATATCTTTAGTAAGCGCAACAAAGAAATCCACTGGATAAAATCAGTGATTATCAATGGAATCTGTAAATTTTGTTATTTTAGGTGATCAAGAAATTGCAACTGATTTTGGAAAAAAAGGTACATCTACAGATTTAACGTTATTTGATAGAAAAGAATCTGAAAAAATTTACACATTTGTAACGCCGAATGGTTTTCCTGAAAAGATTCAGCCTCTATTTCAGGCAATTGCATTGGCAGAATATGTGATATTTCATGTAAATACATTAGACAAGTTTACAGGCGAACAAATTCTTGCTTTAGATGCACTAGGAAAAAAGGACGGAATTTTATCCCATTCTTATGATGTTGATGAATCTCGATTAGATTTGATGATCAAAGGAACTGTTCTTGAAGGATACAAAAAAATTGAACAAGATAAAATTAAAGAAGAATTAGCAAACTTCGCTGTAGAAAAAAAAGATGGAAGTACAAGCATTGTAATTGATCACACTTTTGATGTAAAGGGTGTGGGAACTGTAGCATTAGGGAAGGTTCTATCTGGAAAGATCACACAATATGATAAGATTAACCATTATCCTTCTGAAATTGAAGCAATGGTAAAATCAATTCAAATGCATGATGATGATGTTAAAGAGTCAGTTTCACCTGCCCGAGTTGGTCTTTCTCTTAAAAATATCAAACATGATGAGATTACACGTGGTGATGTGCTATCAAATGACCCTTCAATCAAAACTGTCACTGAAATTACTATTGATTTCAAACAAAATCAATTCTTCAAGGCAAACTTGGCAGAAAATCAAATGTGTCTTGTAAGTATAGGTCTTCAAATAAAGGCTGCAAAGTTTGCATCTGTATCTCCTATGAAATTAATATTTGAAAAACCTGTAATCATAATGCCTGAAGATGTATGTGTTTTACTAAAGCCTGAATCTAACAGTGTTCGAATAATTGGAAGTGGTACTCCTCAATGAACTCTGCAAGAGCATGTCCAATCTGTCCTGAATGTGGCTCTAAAAAATTTGAAAGACTAGATGGTGACGGTGTAAAGGTTCGATGTTTAAGCTGTAAAAAAATCATAACTATTTAGATAAACACTCTGACAAATCTTCATGAAATTTACTTGCTTGAAAATCGTTTAGATTGTCATCTCTGTCTTCTAGTGCAAATTTCTCCATTTCACTACATGTCCATCCTTCCCAGATCCGGGGATTTGTAACATTTTTCTCAAACATGTTAATTCCCACAATGCTGACAGGAACCACAATTGCAAAAATTACAATTATTAATAATTTTACAAACTTTGGATTATCTGTGATCATGAATTTGATTATTGCATAGATTATATAGAATTGACTTTGAGTTTGAGTATGGCAAAGACATGGAAAGATGCAGACATTAGTCTTGACCCTATCAAAGACCAAACTATTGCAGTAATTGGATATGGTATCCAAGGAGATGCACAGGCAAATAACATGAAAGATTCAGGTCTAAAAGTTATTGTTGGCTTAAGAGAAGGTAGCCCAACTTGGAATAAAGCAAAAGAAGACGGTCATCAAGTTATGTCAGTTGCCGATGCCACAAAACAAGCAGACATTGTTCACATTTTACTTCCAGATATGGTTCAAGCCAAAGTGTACAAAGAAGAAATTGGTCCAAACCTTTCAGAAGGAAATGCATTATCATTTTCACATGCAGCAGCAATTTACTGGAAATGGATTGACGCACCAGAAAATGTTGATCTAATTATGGTTGCACCAAAAGGTCCTGGCTCTAAAGTAAGAGAGACATACTTACAAAACTTTGGAACTCCATCAATTGTTGCAGTAGAACAAGACAAGACAGGTAACGCATGGGATAGAACATTAGGAATTGCAAAGGCAATTGGTAGTGCTCGTGCTGGATTAATCCAAACTACATTCAAAGAGGAAGTTGAAACTGATTGGTTTGGGGAGCAAGCAGATTTGTGTGGTGGTTCTGCATCAATGGTAGTTAACGCATTTGAGACATTAGTAGAAGCAGGCTATCAACCAGAAATTGCATACTTTGAGGTATTACACGAATTAAAATTAATTGTAGACATGATTCAAAGATATGGAATCAATGGAATGTGGAGACGTGTTTCAGAAACTGCAAGATATGGTGGACTTACAAGAGGTCCAATGGTCATGACATCTGATACAAAAGAAAACATGAAAAAAGTTCTAACAATGATTCAAGATGGAACATTTAACAAAGAATGGATTGATAATTATCAAAATGAAGGCAAGGCTGCATTTGATAAATACATGAAAGACTTGGATGGTCATCAAATCGAAACTGTAGGAAAACAGATGAGAAAAATGATGTGGCCTGACTCTACTGAATAAAATTATAATTTTCTTAGTTTTGAAACGCCTTTTGTTATGTGGTCTATGATTATGTCTAATGATGTTCCTGGACCAAAGTTTCCTGAAACTCCTGCTTTTTCTAATGCCTTTTTGTCTTCTTCAGGAATTACACCACCACCTACAACTAGTACGTCTGTGATCTTTTTCTTTTTCAATTCTTTTACAACTCTTGGAAATAATGTTCCATGAGCTCCATTTAGCAAACTTAGGGCAACAGCATCAGCATCTTCGTCTTCGACAATCTGTGCAATTCTATCTGGTGTGGCAAATAACCCTGAATAGATTACCTCCATTCCGGCATCTCTAAATGCTCTACATAGAACTAGTGCACCTCTATCATGACCATCCAAGCCTAATTTTGCAACTAGAATTTTGACGCGTCGTGACTGTACCTTTTGCTTCATGATTTAATTCTTAAAATTTGGCTTTAAAATCTTTCTTTACATCTAAATTTTTAATCAAGGGATTAGAGGGTTTTGTATGGCACTACTTCCAGATTTAAAAAAGGGAAAGCGAGGCGCAATTGCAAAAGCCATCTCAATAATGGAAAATGACCCAAAAGAGGCACGTAAATTAATAAAAAAAATCTACAAACTTTCTGGTAAATCCGTTGTAATTGGAATAACAGGTCCTGCAGGAGCTGGAAAATCATCCTTAATCAACAGACTGTCCATGGAGCTGAAAAAATTAAAACTAAAACCTGCTGTATTGGCAGTAGATCCTACTAGTCATGTAACTGGCGGTGCAATTTTGGGAGACCGTGTTAGAATGACCGAGTCAACAGATACTGGTACATACATACGAAGTATAGCATCACGTGGTGCAACTGGTGCCATCGCACATTCGGTAAGGAATAGTTTACGCGTTTTGGAATATGCAGGATTTAATCCAATCATAATTGAAAGTGTTGGTGCAGGACAAACAGAAGTCGACATTTCAAAAATTGCAGATATTACAGTTGTTACATTTAATCCGCATACAGGAGATAGCATTCAAACCATCAAAGCTGGAATTACAGAAATTGGTGATATCTATTTGGTAAACAAAAGTGATTTAGATGGAGCGACACAGCTGTTCCAAGCTTTACAAGATTTCATCGGAACTGACGAAGAAGAGGCTGTAATCCTAAAAACATCTGCAAAGAAAAACAAAGGAATCAAAGAATTAGCATCTAAACTTAAAGAATTAATGAAGCAAAAAAGTAAAGACAAAAAAACTTCAGAGAAAACTCGTCTAGAATCTGAATTGGAAGATATTATTTTAAATAACGTTAGACAGGAAATTTCAACAATGATTGGAAAAAGCAAGTCATTTTCATCCTATCTCAAAAAAGTTCAAGAGAAAAAAATAGATCCATTTGAGGCAGCAGATAAACTGACAAAAAATTTCATAAAGTGATTAAAATGGCAACAAAAAAGAAAACAAAAACTGCACCAAAAGAATATGTAACAGATTCTAGCATTCCGATTAAACCCTTTTATCAGAAATCTACAAAAAAGAGACCTAAAGAAGAACCAGGAAAATTTCCATTTACCAGAGGAATTCATCAAGGAATGTATCGTGATAGATTTTGGACAATGCGTCAGTATGCAGGATTTGGTGATGCTGCACAAAGTAACAAACGATACAAGTTCATGTTAGAAAAAGGACAAACTGGAATTTCTATGGCATTTGATTTACCAACTCAAATCGGTCATGATCCTGATGCACCACAAGCAGAAGGTGAAGTAGGAAAAGTTGGCGTATCTATCTCATCGCTTAAAGATATGCAAACTGTATTCAATGGAATTGAATTAGGAAAAGTTTCTACATCTATGACAATTAACGCAACTGCATCTACATTACTTGCCTACTATATTGCGGTAGGAGAATCACAAGGATTTTCAAGTAAACAATTGAGAGGAACAACACAAAATGATATTCTCAAAGAATACATCGCTAGAAATACCTACATCTATCCACCAGAACCTTCCATGAGAATCATTGGTGACATGATTGGATATTGTGCTACCGAAGTTCCACAATGGTATCCTGTTTCTATCTCGGGCTATCACATTCGAGAAGCAGGTTCAAATGCAGTACAAGAAATTGCATTTACCATTGCTAATGCCATTCAATACATTGAAACCTGTCTTGCCCAAGGACTAAAGATTGATGAATTTGCTCCAAGATTATCATTTTTCTTCTGTTGTACAATAGAATTCTTTGAAGAGATTGCAAAGTTCAGAGTTGCAAGAAAGGTTTATGCAAAAATTCTAAAAGAAAGATTCCATGCAAAGAACGAAAAATCATTACAGTTAAAATTCCATACCCAAACAAGCGGTGAATCATTAACTGCACAACAACCTGATAACAACATTGTTCGTGTTGCTATGCAAACAATGGCTGCTGTCTTAGGTGGAACACAATCACTTCATACAAATTCAAGAGATGAGGCATTGGCACTTCCAACAGAAGAATCTGCAAAAATTGCACTAAGAACACAACAAATTGTTGCATCTGAATCTGGCATTACAAAAACAGTAGACCCTATGGCAGGCTCTCATTATTTAGAAGAATTATGTGATGAGATTGAAGAACAAACTTGGGCATATCTTAAAAAAATTGATAAAATGGGCGGTTCACTCAAAGCAATTGAAAAAGGATTTTTCCAAGCAGAGATAAGACAAAATGCATATCGTATCAAAAAAGAGGTAGATGATTCATCTCGAGTTTTAGTCGGTGTCAACAAATTTGTTGATGAGGTTGAGGCAAAACAAAAACTACTCAGAATTGATGATTCTCTAGGAAGAAAACAGGAAAAAGCAATCAAAGCACTAAGAAAATCACGTGATAACAAAAAAACTGATAGTGCTCTATCAAAATTACAGGCAGCAGCTGATACTGACCAAAACTTAATGCCATTCATTGTAAACTCTGTTAAGACATATGCTACAACTGGTGAAATCAGCAATACGTTACGGGAAGTATTTGGCGAATATAGGCCAAAGGAGGTTTTCTAAATGAAAATTGATCATATTGCAATTGCTGTAAATGATGTTGAAGCATCTGCAAAAGTGTATCAAAAAGCACTTGGAATTGATGAAATTGAATTTGAAACTGTAGAAAGTGAGGGAGTAAAAGTTGCTATCATCCCTATGGAAAATGGAAGAATTGAGTTAATGCAACCAACAAAAGATGATAGTCCAATCAAAAAATTTCTTGATAAAAAAGGTCCAGGTTTACATCACATGGCTTTGGAAACTGATAACATTGATGGCGAAGTAGAACGTATGGAAGGCTGTGGAGTCCAATTCTTAGGTAAGGTCCGTCCAGGTTCCGCTGGAACAAAAGTTACATTCATTCATCCAAAATCTTTAGAGGGCGTTTTGGCTGAATTATGTTCACACCCAAAATAAAAAAAAACAGACACAAGTTCCACTATATGTGCAAAAAGCATTGCACTATGATTTGGATTATCCTTCTATGGCGCACGTCTTCATCTTATCTCCCTCTGGAGGAATACTTCAAGGCGATCGATATAGAATGGATGTTGAATTAAGAAATAACGCAATATCTCATATTACAACTCAGGGTGCAACTAGGATATACAAAATGGAATCAAACTATGCAACACATATGGTAACTCTCAACTTGAAGGATAACTCCTACTTGGAATTCATACCTGAACAAATTATCCCATACAAAAATTCAAGATTCTATCAAAAAACCAATTTACAAATTGATGATTCATCCACTGTGGTTTATTCTGAAACAATTGTGCCTGGAAGAATTGCAATGGGTGAAATGTTTGACTTTGATTTGTGTTATCTTAAAACTGAAGGAAAAATAAATGACCGTGTTCAGTTTAGAGACTCTTCCCTCTTATCCCCAAAAATGCAAAAAATACAATCTCTTGCAATGTTTGATGATAAAACAATTTTAACTTCTGTATACATATTGACAAAAAAACATGTTACAAAAGTTAACGATATGATAAATGAACTGTTTTCTCATACTCAAAACATATCTGGTGGTTCTAGTATTTTACCTAATGATTCTGGAATTTCAATTAGAATTTTAGGAAATTCGTCTGAGGATCAAAAAATAACTATCTATGAAATTTTGAAAATTATTAGAAAAGAAATTTTACCTGAATATCTCTAATCTATTCTACCATCTTCAATACGTCTGCACCGGTAATAATTCCAATAATTTTTGTTCCTTTTCTTACTAGGATGCATTTTGAATATTTTATGAGAGGAGCTAATGTGCTTGCAGGTGTTTCATTTTCTACTATTGGTGGTGCAGGTTCCATGATGTCTTCAATTCTAATTTTTTTTGATACGCCATCACTCATATGCCCAATAATTCCTGAATCTGTAATCACTCCTACTGCATCGTTACCATCAAAAATTGGGATCTGACTAATCTTTTCTTTATCCATTTTTACCATTGCTTCTCCAAGAGTATTAGTTGGTTTTAATTTGACAATTTTCTGACTACATAATTCTCCTGCATTGTGTGCTGATGCTTCACTTTCTTTACTTGCTAGTACCTCAAAAATTCGCTTTGCTGTATTATAACTTGGAGCACTTCGTCCTGATTCAATTTGATTAATCATGGATGTACTAACCCCGACCAAATTTGCAAGATCCTTTTGTGTCATATTGATTTTTAGTCTTTGTTGTTTTATACTCTCAATTGATGGCAGCATATTAAATTCTGAATCCTGTTACTTTTCTAGTTTTTCTAATAGAGCTTTGTACATGAATGGAAAAACTGTTGTAATTTCTGCATGAATCGTAGTTTCAGTTGCATTTTTTGTCACCTTTCCCCATGATATTGCTTCTCTTACCAATGCACCGCTTAAGCTTCCATCAAATTCTTGTGCTGTTGTAACATAAACTGCATAATCTAATCCTTCTCTATATTGATTCCACCATAGTGTATGATGTTTTGGAACTCCTCCTCCAAGCATTAGCGCTCCTGATTTTTCAGCTTTGAAAACTAATCCTGAAAGGAAATTTGCATCTTCGATTATGTTTAATTTAAAATCTGAATGTTTTTGTGAAAACATCCATACTTGACTTCCAACTGCTCCATCCATAATTCCTGGAACTACTACTGGAATGTCATTTTTGTAGGCCCAATACAAAAATGAATCTTCGCCCATAGCTTTTCCTATTTCTCTGTTAATGTCTGCAGTTGACATTTCTTTTTTTCCTTCATTGTATGCTTTTTCTAAAATCTCTTGTACCTTTTCTTCAATTAATGGACCATAACTTTCCATTGGTACTAGGACATTTCCTAGTCTGTGGATATTTTGATCTGCTAATTCTCTATCATCCATTGTAAATGATCCTTCTTTGTATTCTGAAAAGTGTCTTGCAATATCGTGGTCTAATGCACCACATGTTGTAATTACCACATCACACCATTTTTTCTTGATCATATCTCGTATGATTCCTCTGAATCCTGTTGAAACAATAGCTCCGATAAATGATAGAAATTTTGTGCATTTCTCATCACTAATCATATTGTATAGGATGTCTACACCTTCGGCAACATTTCTTGCCTCAAATCCACCTGCTTGTGCAAGTTCTTTGAATATGTGGTCTGCATCTGAATTATTTGTTATATCTACATCTTTCACGGGACGTCCTGGTGTAATCATGATATTTTGAAATAAGTAACAGACTAGATATTCCTATCCATTTTGTTATAATACGTTATTAATTCTAAAACGTTCTTCTATGTATCATGAAAAGAATTCTCATTTTAGGTGGTGGTTTTGCAGGATTGGAATGCTGCTTGAAACTTGAATCTTATTTCCAAAACAATCCTGAAATCGAACTCACTCTTGTTAGTGAAGATAATTTCATTCTTTTTACACCCATGCTACCGCAAGTAGCCTCTGGAACAATTGAAACAAGACATATTGTTACCCCTATTCGAACATTGATTAAAAAAACAAAATTCTATGAAGGTAAAATAAAATACATAGATCCTCACGGAAAATCTGTCACACTATATGGCACAAATGAAAATCGTGGAATGTTAATTCATTATGATTTTCTTGTAGTTGCATTAGGCAGTCAAACCAATTTCTTTGGTATGAAAGATGTTGAAGAAAATTCATACAAAATGAATACAATTAATGATGCAATAATACTGCGAAATCGAATTATTGATTTAATGGAACAGGCAGAAAATGAAACAGATCCTATTCTTAGAAAAGCATTACTGAAAATTGTAGTTGTAGGTGGAGGTTTTGCAGGAGTTGAAACTGCTGGCGAATTAAATGACTTCATTACAGATGTGTCTGAATATTATCCTAGCATTGATGAACATGATGTTAAAGTGGTATTAGTTGAGGCTTCTACTGAAATTTTAAATGGTTTTCCACAAAAGCTTGCTGGCTTTGCTAAAGAAAAACTTGTAGAAAGAGGAATCGATGTAATTCTTGATGCTGGAGTTACTTCATTTAATGGAAAAGAGGTATTACTGAAAAGTAATTCTAACTCTGAAAAAGTTCTTCTCAGTGATTCCTCACAACAAAAAGGACATGCTGAATTAGTAGAAATTAATTCTATTTCTTCTCGAACCTTAGTTTGGACAGCGGGCATAACTCCAACTGATCTAATTAAAGAATCATTATTCAATACTCATAAAGGCCGTATCAAGGTAAACGAGTTTTTACAAGTTGTGGAATTTCCTGAAGTCTTTGCAATTGGTGATTGTTCTACATTTGATCCTGAATTAACAATGAAAAAATTCCCTCCAACTGCTCAAATTGCAGAAGCACATGCAAAAATTGCTGCATCTAATCTAAAGGAATTACTAAAAGGCGGCACATTATCAAAATTTGATTATTCTTGGAAAGGCCAAAGTGCAATAATAGGGAAAAGGACCGGCATTGCATCCTTTTTTGGAATCAATATTGCAGGATTTTTGGCATATTTGTTATGGAGAAATCTTTACCTGTCTAAGATAAGAAGCTCTGATAAAAAATTCCGTGTATGGTTAGATTGGACTCTTGATTTATTCTTTAAAAGAGATATTTCTCGTTTGAAGATCATAAAAAAAGAACGTTCACTTGATTACAAAGAACTAGATGAAGTAGATGATGTTTGGTAATTCACATTTATTCTAAAATTGTGAATACTGCATAAAAAATAACAAAAATACCTCCAAGTATCATTGCTTTAGATATTATACCCATCAACTGATCTCGAATTTTGAAAAATTTAAAGTAGTAGTATTTGGACAATTTGATGTGAAAAATCTGGCATTACTTGCAATTTTATTTGCAGGGGTATTTTCTATAGGCCTAATTTCATCAGCTGATGCACATCCGCATGTATCACTTGAATTGATGAATACACACTCACATGAGATCTTAACAAGCCAAGACTTTGTCATTCATACCTTTGAACAGGTAGTTCTATTTGTATCTCAATTACAATCTGTTATTTTTAGATAAATTATTTTTTTTTAGATTCTGCATCAAATGCGTCTTTAACTAATTCTTTTGCTTTTTTAATAGTAATTTTCTCTTTTGATTTTCTTAATTCTTCTACGGTTTTAGTTTTTGTCCATCCTTCAGTAACAGCAGTATCTAATGTTGATTTTACAAAATTAGATGATACTTTTTCTTCTTTTTCTAATTTCTTTTCTAATTTTGCAATCTTTGATTCTATCTCTTTTTCAGTTTTCAATTTTTCTTTCTTTGGTTTGGCACGTTTTTTCTTAGGTTTCTCCTCTTCTGCATGTGGGCCTCCAGAAGATGTCTTTTGCACATAACCTTTTGGCAATGTTGCACCTTTTTTTGTCATTTTTTCAATATACTCTTCTTTTTCTTTTTCCATCATTTTTTTGGCTTCAGTTTTACTCTTCTTTTCTTCTTTTTCATTTTCTTCAGCTTCTTTCAACAGTCTTTCATTTTCCTCTTTTTGATCATCTTTTTTCCTTTTCAAATCTTCTTTCAGCATTTGCTCAGCTTCTGCCTTTTCCTTTTCTTCTGCCTTTTCCTTTGCTTCTGCTTCCTTCAAAAATTTCTCAGCTTTGATTCTCTCTTTTTCTTCTTCTTTTTCGATTAGTTTATTCACTGATTCAGTTTCATCATTTTTTTGAACCTCTTTTTCTTCTACTTGCTCTATTCTCTGTGTACGACGTTTACGAACAAAATTTCTTGTGTCTTCGGCAACACTTGATGATTTCTTTTCAGTTTCTCTAAAACCTTTCAATACATTTGACATTCGTTTCTGAATTGTTGATTTAGCATCTGCTAAAATTTCAGCCTTTGCTTCTTTAACATCATTTTCTTCTTTTACATGTTCAATCTTTGATTCAATTTCTGATTCAATCTCTGATTTTGGTTTTAATTTTTTTGAAATTAATTTTTTATATTGTTTACCGGATTCTTTTTCTAACTTTAACCTTCTTGCAATTCTCTCTTTTAGCTCTTTCACTTCTACATCTTTCTGTTTTTTCTTCATCTTTTGAATTTCATTTTTAACCTTGTCAAATTTTTCAAGATATTTTTGTTCATAATTTTGAAGAGTTTCTCTTCGTGAATTGCCTGAACCTTCTTTTTTAGATGAAAATTTCCATTTCATGTATGCATTTTTACAATATTGTAATTATACTGTGAATTAATTCTAATTCCTTAGAACATTATTCTATTTCTTTGATTTTTTAGTTTTTTTCTGTTCTATTGCTGCTTGTGCTGCTGCAACTATTGCAATAGGAATTCTATGTGGTGATGCACTGACATAGGAGACGTTTGCAGAATGACAGAATTTGATTGAATTTGGATCTCCACCATGTTCTCCACATATGCCAATTTCCAAATCTTTTTTGATATCTCTTCCTTGCCTAATTCCGATTTTCATAAGATGTCCTACTCCATTTACATCGATTGATTGGAATGGACTGGTTTCTAGGAGTTCTTTTTCCATATATTCTGGAAGGAATTTTCCTTCTGCATCCTCTCTACTGAAACTAAATACTGCCTGTGTTAGGTCATTTGTTCCAAAGCTGAAAAACTCTGCTGTGTCTGCTAATTCATCTGATGTAAGACATGCACGAACAACTTCTAGCATGGTTCCAAAGTTTATCTTGAATTTTTTCTTATATTTTTGTTCAATCTCTTTTTTTACATCATCATAAATTGATTTGATATAGTTTAATTCTGCTAAACTTCCTACTTGTGGAATCATAATCTGTGGTTTTGCGTTAACCTTTTTCTTTGTAAGCTCTGCTGCGGCTTCAAATACAGCGGTAATTTGCATTTTGTATATCTCTGGATATGTAATTGCAACTCTTACTCCTCTATGTCCCATCATTGGATTGATTTCAGCTAATTCGCGTGCTCTATCTAAAACACGTTGAGTTTTTTTGCTTTTGTCGTTTTCTTTATTCATCCTATCTTTCAATTCTTCAGGATTTGGTAAAAATTCGTGTAATGGTGGATCTAACAATCTAATTGTAACTTTGTATCCCTCCATTGCCTTTAGAATTCCAATGAAATCACTTTTTTGCAATTCTTGCAATTTTTTGAGTACTTTGTTTCTCTCTTCTTGTGATTCTGCCATAATCATTTCAACAAATAGTCCGATTCTGTCTGACTCGTTAAACATTCTCTCTGTTCTACACAATCCAATTCCTTGTGCTCCATACTGTCTTGCTAATTTTGCTGCATCTGGAGTATCTGCGTTTGCACGAATTCCTAATTGTTTTGTATTTTGTGCCCAACTAAGAATTGTTTGAAAATCTTTAGTAACTTTTGGCTCAACTGTTGGTACTTCTCCGATGAATACTGTGCCTACACTACCATCAATTGAAACCATCTCATTTTCTTTTACAGTAATTCCATTTGCAGTACATGTATTATTTTCATAATTGATTTTTAATTCTGCACATCCTACAATACATGGTTTACCCATTCCTCTTGACACAATTGCAGCATGTGATGATTTTCCGCCAAGGCTTGTCAGAATTCCTTCTGCTGAGAAAAATGCTGGCACGTCTTCTGGTTTTGTTTCTTTTCTAATCAAAATGACCTTTTTTCCTGCTTCTCCTAGTTCAATTGCTTTTTTAACATCAAAAATTGCGATTCCGCTTGCAGCTCCAGGTGAGGCTGCAATACCTTTAGCTAATTGTTTATGATCCTTTACCTTTGATTCATCCATTGTTCTGTGAAGTAATGCTTCTAGTTGTTGTGCTGGAATTCTAGTCAATGATCTATTTTTATCGATTAATTTTTCTTTTACCATGTCTACTGAAGTTTTTACAAGTGCGCCTGCACTCATTTTTGCAGTTCTTGTTTGTAAGAGATAAAATTTCCCTTGTTCTATTGTAAATTCAATGTCTTGTGGTTCTCTGAAATGTTTTTCCAATTTTTCACATGCATTGCTTAATTCTTTATGAGATTTTGGCATCTCTTTTTTTAATAATTCTACATTTTTTCCAGTTCTTACACCTGCGACAACATCTTCGCCTTGAGCGTTGGTAAGATATTCTCCTTCTATCTCTCGTTTTCCATTATGTCCATTTCTTGTGAAAACAACTCCTGTTGCACTATCATCTCCCATATTTCCAAATACCATTGTAACAACATTTACTGCAGTGCCATTTGCAATATCTTTGGTAATCCCATTTTTCTCTCTATATACAACAGCTCTTTCACCCATCCAACTTCTGAATACTGCTTCTATTGCCAATCCTAATTGTTCATTTGGCGTATCTGGGAATTTTCTTTTTGTATGATTTTCACAAATTTTCTTATACTCTTTAACAATTTTTTTGAGTGATTCTACGTTTAGTTTACTATCGTCAGTTACTCCTTGTTTGCTTTTTGCAGAATCTAACACATGATCAAATTTTTCATCATTTACTCCAAAGACGACTTTTCCAAATAATTGGATGAATCTTCTATACGAGTCCCATGAGAATCTAGGATTTTTTGTTTGTACCGCAAATCCTTCTACAGTTTTTTCATTTAATCCTAAATTCAAAATTGTATCCATCATTCCTGGCATAGAAATTGCAGCTCCAGAACGAACAGAAACCAATAGTGGATTTTTAGTTGAATTCCATTTCTTTCCAGTCTTTTTTTCCATTTTTAGAATATTTTTCATCACTGCTGGCATGACGTCTTTTGGAAGCTTTCTTCCATTTTCATAATACTTGTTACAAACTTCTGTTGTTATCGTAAATCCTGGTGGCACTGGTAATTTTAGGCGTGTCATTTCGCTCAATCCTGCACCTTTTCCTCCTAACAACATTCTCTTTTTACTATCTGCTTCTTCGAAGGCGTAAACTGGCTTATTTTTTACCATGAAAAATTTGTCGATTTACTGGCTTTTTAAACCCTTACAAAATTCTGAGATAATTTTTTCCCAGTTCTTTGCTTTGACAATTCCACTAGCAACTAGAATTCCTCTTGATCCTAGTTCTTTTGCTTTTGAAACATCTTGACCTGAAACAATTCCTGCACCGCATAACAATTTTGTAGAATTTTTAGCAGAACTAACTGCTTTCACTGCATTTGTAATCAATGCTGGTTTTTCAGTAGAAATTGCTCTTCCTGTTCCAATTAATTCTGGAGGTTCAATTGCAATGAATGTTGGATTTAATTTTGCATATTTTTTTGCCTCATTGACATTTTTTACACATAGTACTGTCTTTAGTTTTAATTTTTTTAACCGTTTTACTAAAGAAATAATCTCTTTTTCAGAAATTCGATGCTCACTATGATTAATTATGGAGCCATTAATTTTTGATTTTTTAACAATTTCTGGAACCATGAATCCTGTTGTACTTCCAACCTTCTTGTCATCTACGTGTTGCGCTAAAACTGTAATCTTAAATTTTGTAATTAATGGAATGAGGTGGTGTGGAGGTGCAATTGCAATTGGCACTTTATACTTTTTTGAGATTTTCTCTGAGATTTTTGCAATCTTGATAATCTTATCTCCTGCTATTTCGTCATAATTTTTACAATTTATGATAAACATTTTATTTCCTAATTGATTCGAAGGCTTTCTCATATTTTAGCTTCATTATGAGAACTGTCATTGTCAAAAACATGGCCGCTACATTAACACCTATTATGTAAACATCATCAATTTCAATTCCATAAACAAGCCATAACGCAGCACCCGAAAATATTGCAATAACCAAATATTTTGAAACATCTTCAAGCTTTTTTGTTTTATAGCCTTGAATTATTTGTGGAACCCATCCTATGAGGATTAAAACTCCTGCTGCTATTGCAACTATTCCTAATGTAAATTCGTCTAACATGTCTAATTCCAGAAAAATTGGTCCAATCCTGTTTGTTTTGGTTTACCAAGAATAGTATCAAAATCTAGATCCATTGATGATGTAATCTGTTCCAAAGTACTTTCCATAAACTCCATGTATTTTCCAGAGTCAATTTCATCCTGTCTTGCCAATTCCACTGGTTTTACACCCGGTTTGTTGAGTATTTTAACATATGATATGATATCTCCTTTCTTTATCTCTCTAGTTGTTTCCAGTTGTTTTGCAGCTCGAATATGTTGTGGGATTGTTTTGACATATTCTGCAGGCGCTTTACTGAGTGTGACATTAAATGTTAATTCTTTCAATGGAATACTTTTTTCTTGAACTCGTTTTGCATAATCTGCAATTTTATCACTAACCTTCTTTTTTGCATTACCAAATTGTTCTTCATTTTCAACCTCTGCAAGAATGTCTAGTAGTTCATAAAATAATGTCTTGATAAACGGTGGCGTATGTGATTTTTTTCCTGTTAAGCCTTTTACGTCGACTTTGCCCTTTTTTGTAACCCCGAAATAATTTTTTTTCCTATTACTTAATACCACATATCTGTATTCTTTGTCAATCTCTAATTCTACTCCATGATCTTTTTTTGCTAGTTTTATGACATCGTCAATTTGTTGTACAGTTGGTTTTTTTACAAAAAGTGAATCTGTGTCTCCATATAGAACCTCTAACTGTATTCCTTTACATTTTTCAATTGTATCCATAATGATGTATCTTCCTAATGCAGTGGTTGCCTCTGCCGCTGGAAGAAAATACAATGGGAATATTTCTGCACCCATAACTCCATAGCTTGCATTGAGTATGACCTTCAAAGCTTGACTTACTACTGTATACAACTGTCTCTCTTCGTCTGTAATGTTTTCTTTTTTTGATAAACTTTTGTAATAATTAACTCTCAAATCTCTCAATGAGCCAATAATTAATGACGTTAGCCCATTCTTTTTTGTACATCCCCAATGAGACGTTCCTGGTATTGCATTTTTTTTACATTCTTCGTGTGGGCATCTAACAGTTTCATATGATAAATTATTCACTTTAATTATGCTCGGATATAGACTTGCAAAATCCATCACTGTTACATCAAAATGAACTCCTTCAACAGGTTCTATCACAAGGCCACCACGATATTTTTTATCTTTTATCACTGCATCGTTTGCCATCCCAGCTGATTTTCCTTCAATTTCATTTCGTCTCGGTATGAGGAAATTATTTTTTCTGTGTTCATAATATAGTAAACTACGAATCCATTGTGAAACTCCCATTCTTGAAATATCATCAATTGGCATTCTTGCAATTCTTGTAATTACGACTAGAAGATTCATGAGTAAATCTTCATTAAAACTAGTTAGCTTGAATGTCAGATATGCATCATTTTGACAATATTTTGCAATTTGATAGTATGTCATATTGTCAATTTCTACCCCGTAATCCATTTTCTGTTCACCTAACACTCCCTTTGAAACACTATTGAGAGAAAAATCAGAATATTTTTGAGAGAATACGTAAATTTGAAATGCTTTATTTGAAAATGTTCTGTACAAATCCAAATGAACTCCTTTTGTCAATGTTGCAGAATCTTTCATCATGTATAATGGATTCACATCTTCTGAAATTCCTAATCTTTTTGCACGATTATACAAGTATGGTAAATCAAAACCATCTCCGTTGTATGTGATTAATACTGGATATTTTTTTACCAATCCAAATGCATCTTCAATTAGTTTTTTTTCTTGATCTTTTTCGTAAAATACCACTTGGATGTTTTTATCCAAGTCGTTTACTCCTTCTTCAATTCCATCTCTTCTTAAGACGAAAACTCTTTTCATTCCATCACTTGCTTCAAATCCTATAGCTGTTACTTTCTTATCTGCAATTTTCACATCTGGTAATCTCCTCCCATCTGTTTCTACTTCGATATCTAGACTCATTCTTCGAATTTTTGGCACAGGTTGGTTTAGAAGCTCTGCCCAGTTTGATACCTCTTCTTCAAACTGTTTTGTATCTGTCATTCCTGTATTGCCTAATTTATCAAAAAGCATGCTTTTCATTGCAAGATTTGTTTCATCAGACATCTCAAAGTCATGTGGAATTATTTTATCATTTTCAATTTTATAGTATTTTCCAATGATTAGTGAATTATCGTAAAGATAGTTTTCATAATATTTGATATCTGATTCCCATGATTCTACCACATTTCTGATACTTTGCGTTGTCTGTGTTCCTCCTATCGCTAATGGGTCTGTCACAATAATCTTTGAAACTGGAATTTCTTTGTCTTTTAACGTATCAATTTTTTTAACTGTTTTAATTTCTATAACGTCATCTCGCTCTGATAAAAAATCTAAATCCTCGGGAGCCATTTTTGAAAAACAGTATGGTCGATGACCTGTTTTATCTTCCCATATGTAGATTTTTTCAGACTCTGGATTGTAAAATTTGAGGCTAACTTTCTTAGTTTTTCCGATATATGCTGCAGAAATTAAAAGTGAATTTGGTATATTTGCTACTTCGTCTTGTTTAAAATCTTCAACTGCTTCCATGTCTACTCTTTTGGGGTAATCATATTTTTAGCCCATCTCTCAATCTTAGTTTTATCAATAATCTCAATTTCAACACCGGCTTCTTTAATTAAATTATAATCAGTTTCTGGGTATTCATCTAAGCACACAAATTTTTTAATTCCTATTGTAATTGCCATTTTTGTGCATTCCAAACATGGAACGTATGTTGAATACAAAACTGCACCTTTTACTCCTGCCTCAATACCTAAAATTGCACAATGCATTATGGCATTAGCCTCTGCATGATTACACAAACATCTGTCTAAACCAACACCTGATTTTGTTTTTCCATCCATTCTGTCTTTACATCTTTGGCATCCTCCTTCAAAACAATTCGTAATTCCTGGTGGGGTTCCATTATATCCTGTTGCTAGTTGTCTGTGGTCTCTAACTATGACTGCCCCTACACTTCTTGTCATACAGTTTGACCTTAATGATGCGAGTTTTGCTTGAAGCATAAAATATTCATCCCAACTCGGTCTCTCAAAATTGTCAGACATGAAAATTATTTAATTTGCCAACATATAACCTCTAAGTGACTTTTAATCAATTGTAAACCCTATATGATATGTAAAACTGATCCCAACTTATGGAGTCAGGTTACTATGAGCACAAACTGATTAAACCTAATTCTATAGAATTACGTGATTATCAGGTTAATCTTGCAAATGAAGCAAAAAATGAAAACTCTCTAGTTGTTTTACCAACTGGTTTGGGAAAAACAACCATTGCTCTACAGATTATGGCACATGTCTTATCTCAAAACAAAGGTGGTGTCTTACTTTTGGCTCCAACTCGTGTACTTGTTAACCAACACTTTGACTTCCTTAAAGAAAATCTTCTCTTAGACGATATTGGAATTGTAACTGGTGAGGATTTGATAAACAAGCGTAAAAAATCATGGATGAACAGTGTGGTATGCGCAACTCCGGAAATCACTCGAAATGATCTAGAGCGAAATATGATTGACATTGATCAGTTTAGTCTTGTAATCTTTGATGAGGCTCATAGGGCTGTAGGTGATTATGCATATACTGGAATTGCAAGACATTTCAAAGAAAAATCTCTCATACTGGGAATGACTGCTACTCTTCCTAGTGAAAAGGTCAAAGCTACTGAGATAATTGTTTCTTTAGGAATTCAAAATATACTACAAAGAAGTGACGAAAGTTCTGACGTTCAACCATACATTCAAAAAACAAATACTGAATGGATTATGGTTGATCTTCCACCTGAAATGAAAGCAATTCAAAAATGTCTTCAGATTGCATTAGATGACCGTTACACAACTTTACGAAAAAATGGAATTCAGATTGGACAGAATAAATCTCTGTCAACATTACTTAGAATTCGTCAATATGTACTAACACAAAATCGTATTTCTGCTAAACCCTTATTCACTGCAATTAGAATTACATACGCATTAAACATTTTTGAGGCACATGGAATTACCTCTTTTCTAAAATTTTGTGATAGAACTAAAGCAAAAAAAGGTGTAGGGATTAAAGAGCTTTTTGAAAAAGATCCTAACTTCATGCGTGCTATTGAACTAGCTAATTTTGCAAAAACTCAGGGAATAGAACATTCAAAACTACCGGAATTACAAAAAATCATTTCCTCAGTGAACGATAAGGTTTTGATTTTCACAAGTTATAGAGATTCTGTAAATGTCATAAATGATACATTACAAAAAATGGGAATCAACTCTGAAATTTTAATTGGAAAAGCAGGTGAAACTGGATTAAAACAACAAAAACAAATTGAAACTGTTCAGAGGTTTAGAGATGGATTGACCAAAGTTCTCGTTGCAACACGTGTAGGTGAAGAAGGATTGGACATCTCTGAGGTTAATTTAGTAATATTTTATGATAATGTGCCAAGTTCTATTCGATTCGTTCAAAGAAAAGGTAGGACCGGAAGAAAGGCGCAGGGTCGTTTAGTTGTATTAATTGCAAAGGATACAATTGATCAAGTGTATTATCATATTGGTCAAAGAAAAATCAAATCTGCAAAACTGATGGGTGATAAATTATCCAAAAAACTTGAAAATAATGATTTGTCTTCTACAGAATCTTTGGACAGTTTTCTTTAAGGGTCGCTCTTTTTATCATCGTCTGGACTTTTTTTATCTCCGCCTGGCCCTAGCATTTCTTCTGGTTTCACGTCATTATCCCATGTGCCTCTAATTCCTTTTAGTAGTGCAAGCCCTCCTGCGGCTAAAATACCAATTACTCCTGCAAACATCAAATTCCTATTCTGCAGCTGTTCTTCACAATCAATTTTTACTTCAACATTTTCATCTGTATAGTCATAACATTCTGAAAATTCTTTTGTTTGAACTGTGATATCTTGATACTGAGATCCAAAAACTGCCATTACAATAAATCCTACTGATAATACGCCTACGCCGATCATAACAAAACGTATGTCACTCATTGTAAAATCTAAACATAAACAATATTTTAAGGAATTTGTAATTTCCACTATAATTTTCTAGAAAAAGCGTATATTGCACTTGACGAGTATTACTACAAATGACGAAGTGGGCAGATTTTGTAGTCAGTGCAATCAAAAAAGGATCTGGTCTTGCAAACATCTCACATGTACAAATTCATGAAGATTTGGAACATGGTTTTGGCAGTCCTAAATTAATTGACAAATATCAGTTATCTTCAAAAATACAAAAAGGTCTCACATTTGTTACAGTTCATAAAAAAAATGAAAATGAGTGGGCAGTTGGAGAACTCATTAGAACTTATGTTAAAGATGGTGAAGCATACATCCGAACCGATGATAACAAAGTTGACGGTGACAATCTTGGTCATATGCCAACGGTAGATGAATTAGATTTAGTTTTCAAAGAAATTAAAAAAGAAGAGCCAAAACCAATTCCTACTCCAAAACCAACACCTCCTCCAGAACCCGAACCTGAACCAGTTGTAGAAACACCTTCTCCAAAAATAAATCCAAATGATGGTGATTTTGAATATGAAGATTCTAAACGAAAATCTTTAGCAGAAGAAGCTGAAAAATCACGTTCAAACAAATCTATGCCAAAGGGCTGGAGCGAAAAACCTACAGAAAAAGAAATCATTAGTCATGAAATCAAGGAAATGAAGAAAAAATCCAAACAAAACATATCGCGAGAAAAAGAATTCTCAGATTATGAACAGAAATATCTTGAAAAATTTGAAAAGGGCAAATCAAAAAGTGATAAGTTAAAAGAAAAATTGAAAAAAACAGAACAAGAAAAACATGATGCTAGAATTTCTAGACGTATAGAACTTGAAAAAGCATCTGGAAAAGATTATGAAAAATTATTATCTGAAAAACCAACGCCAGAAAAAGAACCTGAATCTGAGCCTGTTTCTAAGGTTGTAGAAAAAGAGATTGAAAACGAGGAGAAACCCTCAATAGAAAATCGTATTTCTAGCGTGTTTAAACGGGCAAAATCCAGTGCAAGCACTTCAAGCAAAATTGCAGATGATACTAGAAACTTCATTAGGAAAAAACGGGTTGCTACAAAATCTGAACCAGAACCTAACCCAGAACCTAAACCCGAAGGTGGCGGTGGTCCGCATGGACATGATGAAAAATCTAAACCAAAACCTAAACAACCTAAAGAAAATCCTGATGCTGTAAAAGAAAACGCAAGAAGAGAAAAACTTGCAAAAGAAGCATTGGCAACTCGTTCTAACAAAACTTTACCAAAAGGATTCGGTCAAGAACCTCCTTCTACAGGTCCTCATGCTCATGATGAAAAACCAGATGAAAAAGAATCAACACCAAAAGATGATTCCAAAGAAGAACAACTTCAAAAAGAATTGGCTAATGCAAAGGCTGCACAAGATGAGGCAATAAAGCGTGAACGTGAACAACATGAAAAAGAACTAGAGCAGATAAAGATCCAAATTATGGAAGATGCACGAAAACAGGCAGAAAAAGAGGCACAGATAATTCGGGATAAATTACAAAAAGAAATTGATGATGCAAAGGCTGCACAAGAGCAATTACGCAAAGAAGTCGAAGAAATTAAACTTCTAAAAGAAAATATGGAAAAAATTAAGAACGAACAAAATACTGAAGCCAAAGCTCAAACCGAAGCTGAAGAAAGAAGAGAAAAACTTGCAAAAGAAGCATTGGCAACTCGTTCTAACAAAACTTTACCAAAAGGATTCGGTCAAAAATCAACATCTGGCGGTCCTCATGCTCATGATGAAAACCCAGATGAAGCAAAAGCTCAGGCTGAAGCAGAAGCAAAAGCTCAGGCTGAAGCAGAAGCAAAAGCTCAGGCTGATGCAGAAGCAAAAGCAAAAGCTCAGGCTGATGCAGAAGCAAAAGCAAAAGCCGAATCTGCACAACTCCAAAGAGAACTTGAAGAAGCCAAAGCCGAAAAAGAACAGCTAGAACGAGAAGAGGCTGAAGAAAGAGCAGCAGCTGAGGCAGAAGCAAAAGCTCAGGCTGATGCAGAAGCAAAAGCAAAAGCCGAAGCTGCACAACTCCAAAGAGAACTTGAAGAAGCCAAAGCCGAAAAAGCAAGATTAGAGAAAGAAGAGGCTGAAGAAAGAGCAGCAGCTGAGGCAGAAGCAAAAGCTCAGGCTGATGCAGAAGCAAAAGCAAAAGCCGAATCTGCACAACTCCAAAGAGAACTTGAAGAAGCCAAAGCCGAAAAAGCAAGATTAGAGAAAGAAGAGGCTGAAGAAAGAGCAGCAGCTGAGGCAGAAGCAAAAGCTCAGGCTGATGCAGAAGCAAAAGCAAAAGCCGAATCTGCACAACTCCAAAGAGAACTTGAAGAAGCCAAAGCCGAAAAAGCAAGATTAGAGAAAGAAGAAGAATCATCTAAAAATGATAACACTGATCTTGCCTCTGAACTCAAGGCTGAATTAGACAATTTACGTAAAGAACTTGAAAATGTTGATGATGAAGATTCTGACGAAGAAGATGAAAAAACTCCTGAGGATGCAAAAGAAGATTATGCTGCTAAAATGGCTAAGAAAGGTGCAACATTACCAAAAGGATTCATCAAAGATGCAAAAGCAAACACTGGTCACTAGAAACTAGTTTGAAACCTGTCAAAAATTATATACTCATTTCAAATCTCAAGAACTATGAGTAAATGGGCTGATTTTGTAGTTAGTGGAATAAAGAAGGGTCCAGGTCTTGCTAACATAACTCATGTACAAGTCCATGAAGATTTTGAAGGCCAGTTTGGAAAACCAGAAATAATTGATAAGAAAACCCTTGCCTCTCATATCAAAAAAGGGAAAAAATACATCACAATATATAAAAAAAATGAAACTGATTGGGAACCTGGTGAAATAATTAACGCTTATGTTCTAAATGGTGAAACCCATATTCGAACTGATAGTAATAAAGTAGATGGTGACCGTTTAGGTACACTACCTGAAATTGAATCTTAATATTTAGATAAGCCATTTTTTTGAGTGTATACAATGGGAATATCTGAAATAAATTATGATATACAGTTTGAACCTCTTTTTTCCAACTTCACTTTCAAAGGAATGGAAATTTTATCGTTTAAAACAACCCCTTCAAACAAATTTGTATTAAATTGTGCTGAAATAAAAATAAAAAAATGCTACATACTCTCTAAAAATAAAACAATTGATGTTAATTTCAAACTCGATGCAAAAAAGGAATCTCTTTCTATTGTTTCTAAAAGTAAAGTTTCGGGAAAAATTAAACTCTGTATTGAATATACTGGAATTCTAAATGATCGTTTATTGGGATTTTATCGCAGTAAATACACTGATCCTTCTGGTAAAACCAAATACATGGCTACCACTCAATTTGAGGCAGCTGATGCACGAAGAGCATTTCCATGTTGGGATGAACCTGCCACAAAAGCTACTTTTGATGTTTCACTTTTAGTAGAGAAAAATTACATGGCAATCTCAAATATGCCTGTAAGAAAAAAACAAAACTTTGGCTCAAAAATCATTTATGAATTTGAGCGTACTCCGATAATGTCTACTTATCTTCTATATCTTGGAGTTGGTGAATTTGAATATGTAGAAACCAAATTAAGGAATATCCAAATTCGTGTCCTAACAACAAAAGGTAACAAGAATAAAGCAAAACTATCTTTAGAATTAACAAAAAAATTCCTTGGTGAATATGAAAAATATTTTGGAATAAAATACCCATTACCTAAACTTGACATGCTTGCAATACCTGATTTTGCTGCAGGCGCAATGGAGAATTGGGGTGCAATTACCTTCCGTGAAACTATTTTACTGTATGATCCAAAGACATCTTCTACTAAAACCAAGCAATTCATTGCTGAAGTCATATCACATGAATTGGCACATCAATGGTTTGGTAATCTAGTTACTATGAAATGGTGGAATGATTTGTGGCTAAATGAGAGTTTTGCTACCTTCATGGCAACAAAAATTGTAGATAAATTCTATCCTGAATGGGATTTGTGGGACCAATTCTTAGAGGATGCAATGAATACTGCAATGTCTCTTGATGCATTAAAAACCTCTCATCCTATTGATGTTAAAGTAAATCATCCTTCTGAAATAAGGGAAATTTTCGATTCTATTTCTTATGATAAAGGAGGATGTGTTTTACGAATGCTAGAAAATTTTGTAACTGATAAGAACTTTCAAAAAGGTCTACAAAAATATCTCAAAAAATATGAATACTCAAATGCAGAAGGTCGTGATTTATGGAAATCAATAGGTGAGGTAGCAAAAAAACCAATTGACAAAATAATGAGCACTTGGATTGATCAAGTTGGTTTTCCTATTGTTTCAGTAACTCGAAAGGGATCACAACTTTCTCTAAAACAATCTCGTTATCTTTTAGAAGAAACAAAGACCAGTAAAAAAGGAATCTGGAAAATACCTTTGATTGTAGATGAAGGTGATGTATCCACTTCTCATATAATGGATAAAAAATCTCAATCAATAAAACTGAAAAATAAAGAACGAAATTTCATAATCAATTCAGGTCGAACCGGATTTTATAGGATGGATTATGATTCTGAAACCTTGGATAATCTCTCTCTTCTAATTGATGAAAAAATACTAAATTATGTGGATAGATGGAGTATTCAAAATGACTATTATTCACAATGTGTGACTGGAAAGAAGAAAGTACAGGACTATCTAGATTTCACAAATGCGTATTTTGATGAGGATAACTACATTTCATCTCTAAATTTGGCTCAACATCTCTATTCATTATATTCATTAACTCATAAGGAAAAATTTTCAGATGAGATTAAGCAATATTCATTTAATTTCCTTAGAACCATTTTTGATCGTTTAGGCTGGGATGCAAAAAAGAATGAGCCTCACACCAATGCACTTTTGAGAAGCTTTGCAATTTCTGGATTGGGAAAACTTGGTGATGAAGAAATATTAAAAGAATCAAAAAGAAGATTTGATAAATTTTTGAAAAACCAAAATAGCTTATCAGCTGATCTTCAAGAAACAGTTTTTGTTTTAGTTGCATGGAGTGGAAATGAAACTACATACAAAAAATTCACATCCTTATACAAAAAGGCAAAATCACAAGAGGAAAAACTTAGATTTTTAGCCGCAATGTGTAATTTCCAACAAAAAAATCTCTTACTAAAAACATTAGAGTTTACTTTAGGTCCTGATGTTCGTTCACAAAACATCCAAATGCCGATTATGAGAATTGCAGCAAATCTTTATGGTAAAGAATTCTTATGGGTGTGGCTAAAAAAGAACTGGAAAAAAATTGTCAAAAAGGCCGGAATTGGCAATCCATTATTAAATAGAGTTGTTGCAAGTATTGGTCAGGTTATCGAAGCAAAACAAGAAAAAGAAATTCGTAAATTCTTCAAAGATAATCCTTTGCGTGGAACTGAAATGACATTGGAACAAACTATGGAGCGAGTACGTGTTTCTTCTAAATTCCTAAATTCCATAAAAAAGGAATTTTCATAATTGATTGCCCCAAGAAATTTTTTAGTGATCCTAATTGCTACTCTTTCTGTTAGTGTTGTAATTCTCTTAAATTCTAATTATGAAAATGAAGATTTTGATAATTTCACGTTTGACGCTGTATATCTGAAAGACAGTAATTCTGTATTGATCACTTTTGATGATACAAACCAAAAATCTTCTTTTGCAATACTGGAAATTTTAGGTATGGAAAAAACATTCCATGAAGAATTTACGATTTCAGATTCTAATTTTTCAAAATTGGTTCCTATTGATAATATTCCAAAATATGGCTGGAAGACTACACCTGTAACCCTGGAAATTACTTATGATGAATCTGTGGTTTACATGAAAACCGAAATTCATGAAGAAGATCAAATTTCACCTACTGTGATTTTTGGGAAAAATGACTAATTTTGGCACCAGTTTATGAAATTAGCATTAGTTTTATACTCCGTTAAGGGCATAAGATTATGAAAAAATTAGGAATTGGATTACTTGCACTTTCAATATCTCTTGCAATGACTGGTATCGGATTTGATAATGCATTTGCTGAAGAAATTAAGATTGAAAATGGTCGCGGTTCATCCCAGCCGGGATGCGAGGTAACAAACCTATGTTTTGTACCTGCAATTGCAACTGCAAACGTTGGTGATAAAATAATATTTTTGAATGGAGATGATGCTCCACATACTTCAACTAGCGGTAATCCTACAAGTGGACCTGATGGTATCTGGGATAGTGGATTACAGCAACCTGGAGTAGATTTTGTATTTATGGCAACTACCCCTGGAACTTTTGATTATTTCTGTATGGTCCATCCGTGGATGGCTGGACAACTGGTAATCTTAGCTGCTGATTCAGAAACCTCTAATGACATAATTTCTAACTATGGAACCTCAGTTGATCAAACTGAATCAATGATTTATGGTGATACCACACCTGAAATATCTAAAAAAGATCCAGGAGCTGTGAATGAAGTATTTGCAAACATCGTTACAAGTGATGCTTCAAAAGGCTCTCCTCTAACAATTGAAGTCGAATTTATGGAATCAGATGGATTTGTTATCAATCATGTAAATTATGACATAACTGTATCTCAAAATGGTGAAATAATACTTGCTGACAATGGTGCACACCGTCACTTGTTCAAATATCCTGTACACACTACTGATGAATTAGAATTTGATCCTAAAGAACATCCTGTTGACATTGATGTAACATTTCAAGGAATTGGTCACTTTGTTGGTTCATTAACTGAAGAATCAATACTAGGAGTTTACGGTCCTATTGGAACGACATCTACTTTTCAAGTAGTTCCTGAGTTTGGTGTAATTGTATCACTAGTACTAGTAATTTCAATTACTGCAGTTATTGGATTCTCTGCTAAAACAAGATTAATACAAAAATTCTAGAATTCTTCTCTCAAATTCTTTAACGATTGAGCATAAAAATTGGATAAAAATTCCACAAATTCATCAAACTCACCTTTTGTTGTTTTTGCTGCAAAGTATGACTCCCATGTGACCTTGACTGACTTTGTTTTATTTTTCTCAATAGATATTGTAGCATGATATGCTTCTAACGGTAATCCCGAAACTGCAATATATGAAAAATATTCTTTTGGTTTCCAACCTACAACATGTTCTTCAACCTTTGAGCCATCTTCAAATGAGATTAAACGTTTAGCCCCAACTCCTGTCTTTTTATCTCCTAAGAATTTTGTTGATTTTTGACCTTGTAACCAATCCAGTTTTGCAATTTTACTAATTTTTGTCCATGCTTTTTCCAAATCCGTTTGAATAATTACCGATTTTTTAACTGAACCTGAATTCATATTGTCACACAATACTTCTCAAATTTATATAATTCAATTATTGATCTTCTGATTATGGTTTTTGGTTGGGGCAAAAAAAAGAAAGTAGAGTATGAAGAACCAGCAGAACCTGTAAACTCTTCTCCTCAAAATATCAATTTAGATGA
Source organism: Candidatus Nitrosopelagicus brevis (assembly GCF_000812185.1). Taxonomy (NCBI): domain Archaea; kingdom Thermoproteati; phylum Nitrososphaerota; genus Candidatus Nitrosopelagicus; species Candidatus Nitrosopelagicus brevis. Next base: position 539,228 of record NZ_CP007026.1, read on the forward strand.
AATTCCAAAAATTTTGAATGATATTGTTATCCTTAGAAAAGGCACTTTGGCATCTGAAATAAAATCTCATAGAAATAGAATTGATCCTCAAAGAGAAGTCATACTAAAAATTGCAAATGAATTATCTGAAGACGAATTAGATCCTGACAAACTTGATCCTCATTTTCAGATAATGGTTAATCGTGGAAAAAAAGAGGTTATTTCAGCAATAAAAAAAGAATTTGGAACTCCTTTTCCTGATATTAATAACGCCGATGATGTCATGCGATTCAAAAAAGCATCTACCGCTGGAATAAACAAAGTGGGCGATATGCTTGGAAAACATTCTAAAGTCATTCACCATTTTGCACCGAAATATTCTAAAAAACTCACAAACGATCTAAAAGAACTTTCTGATGATCTAAAAGAGGTGGATGAACTAATTGATATTTTCAATATCACTGAAAATTCTGTTCAAACCATTAACGAATTATTATCTTCTAGAGAAAAAACATTAGAAAAATTATCTAAACGTGAGTTACGTGTTAACGAATTAAAATCATCTCTTGCTGAGAAGAATGACAATATTACAAAATTTGAAAATGAAATAAAAGATATCGAAAACTCTCCTAATTACAAGGAATATACCGATGTAAAATCTCAATTATCTGAATGTGATTCTGAAGAAGTAAAAATTCGTCATCATGTCAATGATGAGTTTACCAAAATTTCGAGACCTCTTGGAAAATTCGTTCATATCTCCTCTCATGATAAAGAATTAAAGGATCTAACTGCAACATTAGCATCTTCTCCTTATGATGTGTTGGACACTGCAAACATTCCTGGAATTAAAAATATACTTGATTCTATAACTACTGGTATTGATTCTGGTTCTGTTTCTGTAAAAGATATCTCAAAATCAAAAGATAGTATAGTTGAAATTAAAAATATAATTCCTACACTAATCTCCACAAAAGAAAAATTTGAAACAAAAAAACATGAATTTACCTCAAAGCTTGAAAACTTTGATTCCAAATCTCTTCAAACTGCTGAAAAGAACTTAAAACATGAGGAATCTGATGTCTCTGACATTTCATCAAAATTGAAGGTATTTGAAGAGGAAACTCTTGAACTCACTCATGCTTTACCTACAATTTTACATGAAATTGAAACAAATCTCAAAGATGTTACCGCCACATCATATACAATTTCATTAGATGATCAATGATCTTTAAAACAAAAAAACTGGAACGCAGTCTTGTTTTTCTTAATGACACCCGTGATGGAATTGTTTCATACTGTAAAATTAACCATCCTGACGAAATGATCTTAATTCTAAAGGGTCATTCAAAAAAAGGCAAAATGTTTGTTGAAGGCTTAGTGGTTCCACCTTTTCAGGAAGCTGCCCCTACATTTGCAGGATTTCCTGCAAATCAACTTCCGTTTGATTCTGATTATATTGGAATGGTTCACTCTCATCCCGCGGGAACTGCAGAACCATCATCTGAGGATTTACATAATTTTTTTGGATTAGTTTCCGTAATTGTAAAAGCCCCTTATGAAGATGAAGACATTTTTGCATGGGATAGCTCTGGAAATCCAATTCCAATACTTGATGAATAATTAATTGCTAATTACTCAATAAGCCTTATATTTGAAATTGGGATAAATTTCTTATCATGATTAACTACAAATCATATTTGATTTTCTTATTTGCTTCTCTTGCTGTAAGTATTGGATTACAAATGATTCTACCATTCCCATATGGACTGGGTGCAGCACTAGCTCTATTCATCGCATTTCCATTGTTATTACGTAGACGAATGATGAGTCGAATGCGTGGTGGTTTTGGCGGAGGCGGTTCTGGTTCTTCTGGTGGTTTTGGCGGAGGTTTATTTGGTCAAAATAGCGATAAACCTGGAATAAAGTATGAATGCCTAGTATGTCACAAAGTTTACAATGCTAGAGAATGTCCACGTTGTGGCTCCACTATGAAACGTGCAATATTTTAGGATTTTAAAATGTCTCAAACCGAACTTGCCTTAGATGTTATTAGAAAAAAAGTTTTTTTCCATAACTCTGTCGACGTCTGGATTTCTGCTTGTGAGGAAAAAAATATTGAATGGAATAATACCGAAAGTTACAAAAAATTTATTTCGTATTTGTTAAAGAATAATCTACAACTCAAAGCATTCAACTTGTGTGCTCATGAAGCTGGTGCAGTTGAAGAAGAAAAAACAAAATTTACTGAATTATTAGCTGAAGAGAAAAATTCAAATCCAAACGCTGCAACTTATACGATTAAATTAAATGATTCATCAATTGCTCTAATTCGAAAGTTTAGTCTTACTGAATAATCTAACGTTTCAATTTTGGATTAACAATTGCATCTAATGCATTTCCAATAAACACAAACGCTAATCCTGTAATTGCTATTAAAATTCCTGGAGGAACAATCCACCACCAAAATCCTTGTGCTGCTGCTCCGTAAGTATTTGCATCATGTAAAATCTGTCCCCATGTTGGAAATGAAGGGTCTCCTAATCCGAGAAAACTTAATCCTGCTTCTGTAGTGATTGCTGCTGGCACTGAGATAGCAATACTTGCAAATGCGTATGGTAGTAATTGAGGTAGAATATGCCTAAAAATTATTTTTGAATCTTTTTGACCCATTATTTTTGCCGCTTCGATATATTGTCTAGTTTTGATCTGTAGTGACATACTTCGTGAAACTTTTGCAATACCAACCCAGCTAAAAATCATAAGAAAACCTATCATCAAAAATATACTATTACTAATGGTGACTGCTAGAATTATTAAAAATGGCAATGCAGGTAGTGCATAAATGACATCATTGAATCGCATCATCACCTCGTCTGTTTTCTTACCTCGGTATCCAGAATAAACCCCATAAACTAATCCTACTACAACTGAGCCAATTGACACTGAAATTCCAATGAATAATGCTAAAGGTGTGCCCCAAAGTAACCCAATTGCTAAATCTCTACGAAGTTCATCTGTACCCATCAGTCCATAAGCTTTACCTCCTAGGATCAATTTTGAATCTAACACCTCGATTGGTTCTTTTGTCCCATACGTATCAATAACAAAAATGTAATTTCCTTTTTGTATTTCATTTTTATTTAATTCTGAAAATATTATTTCTGTTGTACCTGATAAAAAGTCAAATTGAAAATCATTTTTGTACATGTTAAGATTTTTTTTAATCATGCTGTCTGTTGAAAAATATCTCTGATTGTGAATTGTATCTGAATTTGAATACGGTAATGACGTAGATAATAATTCTAAGATAATTCCATCTGGACGAATGACTTTGATTTGAACTAAGTGTGAATCTGAATATTTCGTCTTCATTTCTATGATGAAATCACTTGGAAAATCATCATAGTCAAAGAATACTCCAAATTGTTGCGAAGTAAGAAAAATTCCGTTATCTTGTGATTGAAAAATCTCCGGCTCTAAGATTTTATGTTCTGGAATCTTATCTGTGGATAAAAAATTCACCCAGCTTGGCACTGATGTTTTTGGGTATAAAATCCATTTTTCAGGATTGTTCCATTCTTGAAATGTTGATGCTGGAATCACTGAGATGGTTATTATTGAAACTAAAATTAATCCTGATAGAATAAAAATTCCTGTTAAGCCCAATTTGCTTTTTAGAAATTCCGCTTTAATTTCTTGTGTCGAAACGCTACTCAACTTGATGTCCTCACCCGTGGATCAAAATATCCATACAATAAATCTGCGATAAATATGCTAACCAAAAATAATACCGTCAAAATGTATGTTGAACCAATGATTACAGGCAAATCCATCACACTGATGGCCTCAAAATACAACCTTCCCATTCCTGGCCAATCAAACACAGCTTCTGTAATTATCGCACCTCCTAACGAACCTGATAAACTAAGTGCAAGTATGGTTACAATTGGTGGTGCAGCATTTCTCAATGCATGACTGTAAACTATTTTTTTTCTACTAATCCCGATGGTTTTTTTTGCAGATATGAAATCTTCTTGCATAATCCCTACCATGAAATTTCTAACAAGGTATGCCCATGCTCCAAATCCAATTAAAACAATTGTTATCACTGGTAATGCCATGTGATACAATAATGCCAGAATATACCCTGGGTCATCTGGCTCTATACTTGGTGTAGCTCTTGCAGGAAAAATCTGGTAGACAAATGCAAATACAAATATCATCAACATACCAATCCACCAAACTGGAAAACTACTACTAATTACTGCAAATGTAGAAGTAATTCTGTCAGTTTTAGAACCAATTTTGTTACTTGACGCCGCACCCAAAACAATTCCTATAATTGATATGATTATTGTGGCTGTAGTAAACAACAAAATTGTTTTTGGCATTTTTTCAAAAATAATTTCGCCTACATTTGATGATCCTGAATCACTTGTTAGGAATGTTGCATTACCAAAATCTAAAATCAAAATTTTATACATTGTATACCCAAGTCTTTGTGGAGAATACCATGGCGTATCAAGACCTAATGTTTCAATCCGTTCATCAATTTTTTGTTGGACAAACTTTTCAAATTCTTCAGGATTGTTGAATCCTTGTGCTATGGTTGTATTTTCTGTAATCTCAGCTCTTACCTGATAGATGACTCCCTGTTTTAGAATTGTGTCCATATTTGAGCCAACAAGAGAAATTGTAAGCAATAGTGTTATCATTAAAACTCCAAACATAGTAAGTCCTCTTGTGACCAAATACCGTTTCAAGCCCATACACGAATTATCATTATTTACTTTATAATAGATCTGAGATTTTTGGTACATTTGCCAAATAACTTAAAAACCCAATTCTGTCGTCTAACACATGCAAGAATTTGCAAATCCTCCTTCACTAAGAAATGCAATATTTGACCTACTTTCTTCTGTCGAACTTGCAACTGATGAAAATGTAAAATTATTAGATTACACAATACAGTTATTCAAAAGCAATGGATTGTTCAGTGATTATTATGGATACCATAATGTTGATCATGAACTTGAAGTCACTTACGTCACTTTGGTTGCTGGAAAACATTCTCTTGAAGAAAATTATATCTCTAAAACTGATTTGAATTATCTTTTTGCATCTGCACTTTTGCATGATTTTGATCCTGATAAATCGATAGACAAACCTCATGAAAAAAATGTCATACAGTTTATCTCCAAAGATGCAACCATACAAAAACTCCTTGCTGATGCAAACCTGGATCAAAATCTAATCTGTGCAATAATATCTAGAACCGTCTATCCTTGGGCTGGAGATATAATCACTAACACAGAAAAATTAATCCAAAATTACTTTTCAAACTCTGAAATAAAAGATGATAATGAAACACAAAAACACTTTAGAGAACTTGGACATTTTCTATCCATTTCTGACCGAATTGGTGGTTATTCTCTAGGTGATTTCCAAAAGGCAATGGAGATGGCAAAGATGAATGCACATTCATCAAGTTGGCATCCTGCCTTTATTGTCAGGCGTTCGGTTGTCTTTTTTGAAGATATGCTAAATAATGAACCTGATATGTGTCAACGAGTTTTAAACGGACTTCCAAAACATATGAGGAAAAATTTCTTAGATAACATCGTTGGATTTATGAAACTTCGTCAAGAAGAAATTCAAATTTACAATCAATTTGTTTATGATGGTCTGCCATTAGTTCCATGCATACAGAAAAGTACACTTTCTGACGATGTTTTGGATGAACTTTTATCAATTTATCGGGAATTACCAAAACCACTGCAATTTACCCGTGATGATTTCATTGAATCAATACGTGATCCTGAAACAATTCTTAACATGCTTCGTATTGGAGATTCTAACGGACAAATTATTGGATTTGCAAAAGGTGGTCCATTAGAAAAATATAATTTTGATCTAGAGTTTGAAGATCGAAATCGCGGGAAAAATAATACCGTCTTTCTTGAGCCTGTCGCAATAAAAAACGGCTATTGGGGTTTTCATGGAGGCAGAGAGTTAAGACAGTTATTCATGATGCAGGTGCAATCAAAAGGTTACAAATTCATGACTAGTTTTGCAATGCGTGATGTGATTGATGAAAGAAAAGAAAATGACAAAAATGTTGTTTTTGTGAAAAAGTTTAATCCTGAACGATGGGATTATTTCAGAGTAACTCTATAGATGTCTAGTGAACGAACTAGAGACATTAATTCAAAATGGTGTTAAAAATCTTGAAGATGGTAATTTTGAAGATGCTTTGAGCTTTTTTGAACAAGCATTACTTCTAAAACCTGACGATCCTGATTTATGGAATAACAAGGGTATTGCATTAAGGAGTCTAGGTAGATACGATGAGGCATCTTACTGTTATAACAAATCTCTTGAATTGGACCCTAGGGATCGTGCTTCTTCTTAAATCTGATTTTGTTTTTTCTTACCATAAATTATCATGATAAATCCAATTCCAATTACAACTAGAGATAATTTTTCTGCAGTTATGTCTGATGATATAAAATATCTTGCAACAAATTCCGGTCCCCAGATTACTAAATTTTGTAATGGTATTATTGCCCCGCTAATAAAAAACAATATGCCAAATGCCCCAAAAACATTTTTTGGAAAAAAAGAAGAAGATTTTTCAGTCATTCTACACTAATATCCGCCTTTTACAAACTCATATTCTTTTTTGTTAAAGTCGAATTGCGTTACGAGTACTTCGCCCATTGCATCAACTGCTGCCTGAACCACATCTGGTTGAGTTGAGAAGAATCCTCTGAATTTTCCAATTCCAAACTCTTCTGCTATTAAACCGATTGGTCCATCTGGACCACGTGTTACAACTGCCCATACTGAAGCAAGCGGTGTTCCAACACAGCTGATAACCACACAACTATCTGGCATCTCTTGAGCCAAGTGTGGATTATTGAAGTTTCCAATTACCCACGTTCTTGGGAGTTTCTTCATCAATTTCAGATATCTGTCCTTGACAAACTCGTACCTTTTGTCAGTCTCAAATGACGCTAGTAATGGGGATGTGTGTTTTGATGCATAGTTCTCAATCATTATGCTTAGTGCAAAAAGATCTGAACGGTCTGCTTTGAAGTTTAGATATCCACCGTCTTGAAAGTCCTGAAAGTTCCAGTTCACAAAAATTTCGTCGCCCTGTTCGGCAATTTCTTTTTTCTCTGGGAACTTTTCAAAGACTGTATCAATCAAACTGTCGTTCGTTAAACCCATGTTTAACGTTAACATATAGAATATTTAAGCTAGTGGAAACTAGGTATTATAGTGGTAATTATTTCTTTTTTATAATTCGAGGAATTTGTTCCAGGGCATGAGCATCAGTGATGAGTTTTCCATCAAATTTAAAATTCGTTTTCTCCGTAAATGCCAGACCTCCTATGAAAATTGGAAGTTTCTTATATGCTTCATGAATTTTTTTAACCATTCTTTGACCAGATCTGATATTGTCCTCTAACGTTATTGATACAATTAGAGCATCTGGTTTTGCAGTTTTTATAAATTCAATTAGTGATTCTGCAGGGGTTGATGGTGATAGATTAAATGTTGTAAATCCCTTTGAGACTAAAAATGAATCTAGTACGTTACAACCTAAATTGTGATCCTCTCCAACTGGAGTGGTTAGTACAATTTTTCCTTTATCCTTCTTTGATTTTCTATTTTCATCTGCAATTACCTTAACAAGACTATGAGCAATGTTGCTGGCAACGTGTTCTGTTGCAATTGATAGCTTACCTTCTGACCACAAATATCCAATTTCGGCCATAACTGGTGTCATAATTCTTTCATAGAACTGGTCTAGTGTATTGCTTGAGACAAATGCTGTGTAAATCTCCATTGTATCTTTTAGACTTCCTTCTGTAAGTGATGAAAATAATTTGGTTCTTAATTGCTCAATTAATTTTTCACGTTTTTCTCTGTCCTTTGGTGTATTTTGTAGTAAAAATGAGTTAATTTTTGCATCCTCTCTAAATTCTGCAGGGATATCATCTCTGGTCACAGATGTAGATTCACCTAGATATTTGATGGTTTCCTGTCTGGATGTCTTTCTTTCTTTATCCCACGTACTTTTTACTAAATATAGATAATCGACTCCTTTTACCTTCTTTTTTCGAAGATATACCATTAGCCGTATTACTGAATAGTGCCTAATAAGTATATCTAGTGCTAACTAGTACATTTCGTGCCTAAAAACACAAAAAATTCTGAATATTATGGATTTTAAAGATTACCACTATGACGAAACTTAAAAGACACACTGTTACCGTTTGTACTAGTTGGCTCGCGAAAAAAGAACAAGAATTCAATTGTATTTTGATATAATTTCAGCAATAATCCAAGAAGAAGATATCTCGCCAACACGAATTCAGTTCAAATGTAATACCTCCTATGATAAATTAATGAAATATCTGGAAGAAATGCAAAAACGTGAAATCATAGCAAGAAATGGCTCAATCGGTGTTACCGATAAAGGAAAAAAATTTCATACGGATTATTCAAAAATTAACGATCTAATATCTGAAATTAGTAAAACGATTACGGAAGAGTAAATAATTCAGTACCTTTCTCTTTTGTCTGAAATATTATAGCTTTGTGAGATTCTAGTAATTGATTCAAAAATCTATCTCTTAGTTCTTCGTTAATCTGTTTGACCTCAAACGAACAAACAAAGTTACCATTAATTTTTTCAAAACCATCATCAACACATTGTTCAATTTCTGCCATTCTATCTGTCTTTTCTTCAGAATCAAAATCAAAGTAGTGTGTTGAAACAACTCTAATTTTAGCTTCTTCAGGTAATCCTTCCACTTTGTCTAAAATCATATCTGAATAATCTTCAAATTTTTCAGGAATCTCTACTATGTGTAAAAGCTCATTACTCTCTCCATCTTCAATTCCAAATTGCTTCATTTCATCTAGGATTTTTTGACGATTTTGTGTTGTATAGAAGCAGTGTTGACCCTTGTCTAGTCCTTTTTTAATAAATCCATATTCTGTTTGCTTTTTTTCTTCATTTCCATCGTGAAAAAGCACTACATGTGTGCGCTCTAAACTTTCAAGAAAGTCCTCAGATTGCGAGCTCATCTTAATTGATGGTTTTTAGAGTATATAGAGAACCCTCACCTAGGTGAGTTTCTTGGTTCCTACTGGTTATATGCAAAATTTGCTTTTCTTAGTTTAGGTAACAAATATGTTAAAAGATCCAAAAGTCGATTGTGTTTTCTGCAACAAATCGGTGTTCGACCACTCAAATTTTGAAAGCAGAGAATGCCTCTCAAAACATCTCCAGGTCCAAAAAATCCTTCAAAGCGCCATGGGTGAAACTGAATCTGGCCAAAACTTCTTTTCTTAATTTTTCTATTTTTTTAAAAATAAAAATTTGATTATTTATGAGTAATCTGTATTGTAAACTGGTCTAGCACCGCTTGGTACTTCTGCACCAGCAGATTCCTTGACTGATTCTCCTCTTGCCTGGTAAACTCTGACTTTGTGAAATACATTGTGGGATGAAAATATTGCCAATCCGGCAATTCCAGCTCCTATGAAATTCCTTAATGTCACATCGATACTTGGTTCTGCACCTATTACTGACATTTGGAATACAACGTAAAAATTGTCAAATAACCAAAATGCCAAAGTTACCCATGATAGCAATCCTCCAATAAGATAGCCTAGCCTTGCTTTTTGTCTTACAAATAAAATTGCAAAAATAATTGCAACATACCAAATGAATGATCCAAATAACCATGATATTTCCCATACATCTGTTCTATCATCCATCCAGTAGTATGTGGAACCAATTATTGCCATGGCACAAAGTGAAATCAAAAGTAATTTTTGATTAACCTTGTAAGATGTTTTTTCTTCAGGTGTTTTTTCAATTGGTTTGAAAGCTACTTGTTCTTCTCTTGCCTCTTTGATTGCTTCAGTCATATGTTTGAGATTTACTGGAACAAATTCTTCTACTGATTTGTCTTTTACGTATGAGTCGTGAACTAAACTGTCTACTAGTGGCCTTGCAAGTGATGCCTTTACCGGAGTTACCAAATCAATCCAGTATGATGATAATCTTGGCGTTAAAAATGGAATTTGTATGATATTCAAATTTCTATTAATTATTGATGAATACAGTCTCATCATTTGTTCGTATGTCATTTTATCAGGTCCACCAATCTCAAATATTTTTCCGGCAGTTGATGGATTTTTCATAGCACCCACTAGATAATCTACAACATTTTCGACTGCAATTGGCTGCGTTGTAGATTTTACCCATCTTGGGCAAACCATTAGTGGTAATCTTTCAACAAGATATCGGAGCATTGCGTATGAACCACCCTCTGCACCCACAATTACTGATGCTCTCAATTCTGTAACTGGAATGGTTCCTGATGCTAAAATTTTGCCAACTTCGTGCCTACTTCTCATGTGTTTTGATAATTCTAAACTTTCGTTTACCAATCCTCCAAGATAGATTATTCTTTTTACTCCTGCGTTTTCAGCAGCTTTTAGAAAATTTTGTGCTTGAACTTTTTCTCTATCTGCAAATTGTTCCCATTCTTTTTTGGAACCTTCCATAGAGTGTAGAAGGTAAAATGCAGTTTCTACTCCCTTGAATGCATTAGATAATGTGTCCAACTCTAACGCATCTGCTGCTACAAATTTTACATTATCTGAATTTTGATGTAGTGTTCTTGACATCGCGGTAACTTTGTACCCTGTTTTGGATAATCTCTCTGTTAGTTTTTTTCCAATGAATCCTGTGGCGCCTGTAACTAGAATTGAATAATCATTGATTTTGGCACTTTCTTTTAATGCTGCCATTTTCTCTAAATTACTTGAACTTGCTTTCTGACTCATTTTTACTCCTTGTCTAGTTTACGAAGTTCTTTAAGATCTACAATCTCAATATCTTTGCTCAGAGTTACCAGAGATGATAATTTTGGTTTGGCATTTTTACCCATTTTAAGAACTAGTTTATTTTTATGTAATATCTCAAGTGTCACATTCTCTTTTTTTAGAACTTTTCCTATATGTTTGGCCTCAGTTAATTGTTTCAATAGGCTCATTTTTCCAGGAATTTTTGTAGGAAGGTGCTTGATGTTTAATCTTCTAATATCTCCTTTTGAGGAAAATTCTATAGCGGTACCATCTCCATCACTGATGGTTAAGTCTCCGCTACGGAGGTAAAGTAAAAAATTGGCAGGAAGGTCGCTTTTCATTTTCGTATCCATTCCTGATTAGGTTTTTGTTGTGATAGTCAAGCCACCTGTTAGTACAACTGTTCCTGTTGAAACTTTCTTGCCATTGCGGTCAACCATTCCACTAAGTTCTAATTTGTCGAACTTGTATGAAATGGCTGCATGCTTTGCAGTTAGTTTATCAAAAACTTCTGCCAGGAGACTTGCCCATTCTTGTTCTTCTGTCATACAAATCCTAATTACGTCATAGTATAAAACGCTAGTGACCAAAGGTGAGTCTAGTGCCTAAATGTTATCACCATATTACAAATAGTGGTAAATATTGGCACTAGAAGCACCCTAGTGCATAACTGTTTTATACTATAAATGGAAAATCTGTTTAATGAGCACTACACAATCACTTCCAAGTAAGATCGCATTGATGAAAGGTGGAATCGGGGCAGGCCTAATGGGTGGCTTCGCATTATTTTCATCATTCTTTGCAATCGATCAAATGTTAGATATTCCGGCAGGAACATTCTACAAAACCATCGGTGTTACAATGGGCGTGGATGAAACTTCAGCAATTGCAGTGGGCTTTATAGCTCACATGGGAGTTGCAGCATTGATTGGGGCCATGTACTTTTTGGCTTCAAACATTTGGAGATTCTTTAGATTGGTAACAGTTCCAAAAGCAATAATCACTGGTGTTTGGACTGGGCTAATTGTTTTCACATTAGCATTTTTACCGATTCACATGTTCGTAATGACTCCAATGATGGAGGTAGAATTAATTATTACCGACGTATCAAAATTTGACTTGGAACAACAAAAGGCATTAGCAACCCTGTTGTATGAAAGCGACAAAATTTACATCAATGCTTTGATTCTCCACATAATCTATGGAGCAATCGCAGGATTCGTTGGAGGTTGCATAATGCATGAAGACTACAAAGGAGTGAAAAGGATTGGCGGATTCTGGTAACAACAACGAAAGAGGTCTAAAACTTGAAGGTATGTACAATACCTTCATGGGTCAAGTTTCACAACTATTCCCAAAGACCGACTCAAATCTATTACTCAATGTGATGGCTTTGGAAAGAAAGTTCCCAGATATGAGACCACACGTTCACCTGGAGATAATCTTCAACAAAGGCACAGATGTCGAATTGCCAAAATATGAGATTACTGAAAAGTACCATGTTCAGGCTGCAGTTCACAGATGGGACAAGAATATTCTCGTTGTCACCGGAATGATGAACGTCGACACTATTGCTGAAATCGCAGATCACAAAACTGTGGAAAAAATATCTGGTACAGCAAACGCTGCCTTTTATTAATCCCTTTTTTCTATTTATTTTCAAAATTCAAGTACCGTTATATTTGATCATTTTTGCCAAAATCCCATGGTTGCAAAAAATGAGTTTGATCCTCTAATTAAGAAAATTGGTAAACTAAACAAAAAAATCCGTTTTATTGCAATCATCCACAAAAATGGAAAAATACTAAAATCTGAAATGAGAGATGAAGTTCCATCTTTACTTAAAACAAAAAATGAAGAAAAGTTCTGCCAAGATGTAACTGCCCGTAGAAAGATGCGAGAAGAGTTTGACAAATCTTTAGGTAAGGTCCGATTTGTAAATGTCGAGCGTGAGAATATCTCTCAAATTGTAATGTATGCAAAAACAAAGTCTTTGTTTATCACTGTTGAGCCTGAAATATCCATTACTGATAAAACCAAGATCATCTCTCAAATCAAAAAACTCACTGTTAATTTAAAATGAAAATTTTAGTTGATGAGATGGATGATGGAATGGATGAACGTCTAATCCAGCTAGGATATGATGCATACAGCGTTAAAAAACTCCGAACTGAAGGCAAAAAACTCCATACTGATTATTCAGTCATCAATTATGCGAAGGAAAATGATATGATTCTCATAACTCGTGATACTGAAAGTGGTCAGGCGTGCGAGGAAAATGGTTTACCTTGTATTTTATTAGACAATAATGAAATCTTCAAAATTGTAACTGAGAAACTAAAAAATTTCTAATTAGTTTCTATTGAAATATCTAGATTGATGTGTTTTGAGATTTTAATATTCTTCTAGAAATAATAAATGGCGTTAAAACCAATATTGGCACCGTGATTGCAATGAATAATGTCTGCAATTCTGTTATTGCAATTGTAAATACAACCGCACTTGTTGCTCCAATGAATAGTGACAAAAATGACCCAACGCAGGTTGGGCATGCTATGAATAATCCTGTTGCCGCCCCTATACTTCCAAGCCCTCCTGTCTTTTTTGTAATTGAAATTGCATTTACTGCTAAAGCTGTATTTGTTGCAACAAGGTATGAGACAATTATTTGTAATAGAAGATTTATCGGAACTACATTAATTCCAACATGTTCTGTCAAGTATGCCACAAATTTTGGCATATATCCTGGCGGTCCACAACATGGTGTTACATGTGCTGATGGTACATCTGCACCATAATGATATGAAAATATCACTTCAGGTTGATATACCAAAATTCCTGATGTCATTGAAAAAAATATTCCATAAACTATGAATGTGATCACAAATGTTTTTTTGGCTTTACTTCCAAGTGTATTGCTACAAATCATGGATAATGCAGTTGTATTTCCTGTTGCTGCAACTCTTTTTTGAAATTTACGTAGTCCTACTCCGATCATTCCTATTGAAATTGCAAATAATATGTAAAATGCAGTTCCTAATCTTTGAATAGATTGAACCGCATCAGGAGTTATTTCCTGATATTCAAATCTAGCATAGATCAAAAATAAAATTCCAATTGAGACAAATCCTAAAATGATTAGTTTCTTGTCATTTTGACCACCTTTGGTAGTCTCTGTTTTCATGTGAGATCTTTTACGTAGTTCATTATATTTTTAACATATGTTCTGTAACTAAATTCCATAATGGAAATTAATGAAGTTCAAGATCCAGATTATGAAGTAGTCACAATCAGTAATTTGGGATTTGTAGATCCATATGGAAATGAAGGTCTAGTAATTTTACACTCTGATGATAAAAGAGAATTTCATATGCGTGCATTCTCTGGCGAAGTCTCTCGACATATTGCAAGCTTTTTGGATGATGATCATGACACGGTTCCAACAATTTACAAAATGCTTGAGGATATCTGTGAAGCAAATGAGTTATTGTTGGTAAAAGTCAAAATTTATGAAAGCGGTGATGCATTAAGGGCAAATCTTTACCTTACCGGAAAAAAAGACCTAGTTTTAAGAAATTACCGTGCATCCGATGCCGTAGCACTTGCAGTATATTATAAAATTCCAATTCTAGTCCGAAGCAATATGCTCAAAAGTCCTATAGAAGAGACTACGTAACAATATCTTTGATCTTATCTTCTTCTACGGCTCGTTTAATTTCCATGGCTATGCGTCGTCCAATACCAAATGTTGTACCGTATTGATATTTCGTATATGGGCTGGTTGTAGCAACAATTGGATTTCCTGGAACCCTGAGTGATACATCATACACAATCATCTCCAAATCTTTTGTGATTACACTTTGAAGTGAAAATGGACCAATAATGCCTGGCGCATATTCTTTTTTTACTGCTCTAACAAATTTATCGCCCATTTTGAAAACTTTTTCCAACAATGACTCTCTGATGCTAGCTGGTGTATGTCCTACTTCGATATTTTGTAATGGAATGTCCATTTCCAATTGTTGTTTTGCAGGAAGTGCATTGTAATCATGTATGTTGGTTTGCAGTCTCCTTTCTATTCCTATGAAGTCTACTTGATCAGAAATTGGTGTATGGAAGAAGTTAAAATTTAGATACGTTCCAATTGCCAATTCCTCTATACTTGCTTTTTCTAAATCCTTTCTAGCAATAATCCCTTTTTTGATCTTTTCTTCAGATTTTTCTTTGTAATCTGCATATGATGTAACTGTGAAAAATGCACGTTCTAATTTTCTGTTTTTTTCCATCACTTTGACAATTGCAGGTTTGTTAATTGATTTTGGATTTTCAAAAATCTTTGGGTATTTTACACCTGCTTTTTTTAGCAGATAATACTGATTTCTCTTATTTTCTCTTTCCTCGGCCTGGAATAATTTCCTATTTCCAAATATTGGCACTTTCAGCTTATTTTCTAATATGTCGTAGCCAAGATATGCTGTAAGTGAACGGTGTGGAACAATTATTGTATTATTCTCTCTCATTAATTTTTGATTTGCTGGGCTTGCCATATCCTTGAATTTTTTTACAATCTTTATTTCATCTGCAATTCGATTAAATCTCTGGTAAGGTACTTCCCTTCCTTTCTGACAATAAACAACTGTTTCAAAGTCTTCATCTTTTGCACCATCCATAATTTCTAATGCTGAATGACTTCCCAAAACTCCAATTTTTGGATCTGTATACTCTGATGCAATCTTTTGCATCTCAGATCTTTTAATCATATGATATCGTTTTGTCTTGTAAAATTAAATGCTTCTTTGGAACAGTTTTCTACTGGTAATTTTCTAGTTATGTTATGCAGGTTGAAATGGTTCTTGTTGGTATGATTCTTTTTGGTGGAATGATAGCAGCTGCTGTCAAAATCTGGTTGAATAAAAGAAAGGAATCTGAGCAGTTGGATGAAACTCAAGCGTGATTTTTCATATTCAGTTATATTTTGTGGAATTTGATTTAACACGTACATGAAACTTGTAATTGGAATCACTGGAAGTACTGGTGTAATCTATGGTATTCGCTTACTAGAGGTTCTAAAAGAAAAAGGAATTGAGACAAATCTCGTAATGTCTGAATGGGCAAAAAAATGTATTCCAATGGAGACAAAACATGATGTTGCATATGTTGAATCTCTTGCTACTGAAGTAACTGATGAAAACAACATGGCTGCAAACGTCTCAAGTGGAAGTCACAAAACTGATGGAATGATTGTAATTCCTTGTACAATGAAAACACTTTCAAGTATTGCAAATGGTTATGATGAAACTTTGGTTGCTCGTGCTGCAGGTGTTACCATAAAAGAAGTTAGAAAATTAATCTTGGTTGCAAGAGAAACACCTCTATCTGCCATTCATCTTGAAAACATGCTAAAACTTGCCCGACTAGATGTTGTGATAATGCCTCCTGTAACTGAGTTTTATACAAATCCAACATCAATTGACGCTATGGTTGATCATATTGTAGGCAAATGTCTTGACCAATTTGATATTGAACATGATTTGTTTACTAGATGGGGAAGCAAATAGCCCAAAATATTTTACACTAGTTTTAATCTGAAAATTTATGTTAAAGATATCTTTTGAAAGAAAAATTAATGCTGATATTGAAAAATCTTTTGATATAATTACAAATTTTGAAAATTTTCAAAAACTATTCCCCGAGTTTTATCCTTCCATTTTGATAAAGTCTGTTAGAGATGAGAGTTCTCTTGTTGCAGAGCATCTAAAACTTCATGATTCTGAATTTATCATTATGTCCAAACATTTCTTTTCACGTCCTCATACACATGAGATGCGCGTTGTGGGTGGAGATATCAAAGGAAGCAGCATCAATGAAATTTTTAGTTCTGAAGATGGAAAAACTACTCTCAAAGTTATTGCGGAATTAGATGTAAAATCATCTCGTTTTTCAAAAAATAATTCATACAAAGATTCTTTGAATAAATTATATGATAAAATGATCTCAGAAATTGAGAAATCTTAATCTTTACTTTCTTTGAACTCTTTTAGTTCTTTATCTGCTTCAATTTCTCCTTTCTTGTATTCGCCTTTAGCTTTACCAAATGTTTTTGCTAGTTCTGGTATTTTCTTTGCTCCAAATAGCAATACACCTGCGGCCACGATTACAATAATCCATTCGCTTCCTCCTGGAATGAAATTGAATAAGCTCTCAATCATGATTCATCTAGTGATAAATTCTCATTTAAGTCTTGATGGTCTGCTTTTCTTGTCTTTCTGCAACTACCATGCCTGCAAAATATAATGCAATCATTGGTAATGATACAAACCACATTGTAACTCCGCTACCATCGGGCGTAATTACTGCACCAAATACAATTATGGCAATAATTGCATATCGCAAATTCCTTCTCCAAAATTTGGCATCTACTAAACCTGAAAGACTGACCGCATACATTATGAGCGGCAACTGGAATGAAATACCAAATGCTAACAAGAACTGTAAAACAAATGTAACAAAATCCATAATGTTCAAAAATGTTACCAAACCTGCAGATTCTCCATACCTGTAAAGAAAATCTAAAATAAATGGAATTACAGCTGCATATGAAAATGCACATCCTGTAATGAACAAACCTATTGCTGGAAGTGTTATTGAGCGCCCAACATGAATCTCTCTTTCTCTCAATGCAGGTTTCAAAAATGATATGAATTCTCTAACAATGATTGGTATGCTTAGAACAATTCCGATTAGTGCTGCAATGTATACTTGGGAGAAAAATGCTTGTCCTGGTGCGGTTTGAATTAACTGAACTCCATCTGGAACTAGTTCTCCTTTCATTACATTTGTAAACTGGGCTGCAATGTTGTTTAGCGGTTCTGGGTATGGATAATACAATGTTACTCCCATGACATCAAATGGTGTTGCATGAAATGTTAGAATGAATACTGTAATAACTAGAATAGAAATTATTGAACGAATTACTCTTTTTCTCAGTTCCTCAATGTGTGTATTTATCTCATTAATCTCTGACATCTAAATTCCATAATGGCATGTCTTCAACAAAAATGTTTCAAATTTCCTAGGTAGGAATTGGGAGAAGTTTTGCTTCTGGATATCCCCATTCTTTCAATTTTTCTTGTGTTGTATCATGTAGCTCGATTGTTATTATTGGATTAATTGTAAACTCTTCCTGCAATTCTTTTGCCAATTTGGCAATATCTTTTGCAGCATAGATCTCTTTTGAATCCACTAAGAAAATTCTTTCACCTTTTTCATATTCATTACCCCCAAACTTCTTTTTAAGAGATTTTGTAATAGGAGGTAAATCATTTCTTTCGATATTATTGTAATAGTATGTTATACCTTGTTTTGATTCATAGTCGTGTGGTGTTCCTGCTTTGTAAAGGAATACTCCAAAAAATATGGCATCTTCTTCTGGTTCTTTAGAACATTTGATGTCCCAATTGAGAACTTTATCCTCATCATGGTCTACTTTTTCCATTTCCTCTATTGTTAATTTCCAATAACGAAATTTTGCCATATGACTCGATATTTTTGCCATTATAAAATCAATTCCATAGATCTTAGTTCATTTTTTAGAATTATGACTTGAAATTTTTGTCATAAATTATATTTTACAAGATTATTCGTACTTAGTTTTCCATTCAAAATTTTAAATCCTATATCACTAGAAATTTTTGAACTTTTGTTCATTATCACTCTCTCAATTATGTTATTTCTTTGCAAGTCCTTTAAACTGACAGAAATAGTTGAGGCCGATTTGTTTACTCTTTTTGAAATTTCATTTTGTGTAGAAATTGTATTATTGTTAAAATTTTTTATGAGAAGTTTGAAAATATCGTTATTTGTATTATTTCGTAATAATGTGATCATTTTTCTATCTTTTTTTGGAATATTTTTCAGAAAATATTTTCCACGTTTTATGCCCTCTTTCTCAACTTCTCCACTTTCCATTAATTTTATTAAGTAATGTGAAATTACTCCATTACTTAGCCTCGTCTCACGTACAATTTCATTATATGATACTCCTGGCATTTTTTCAATTAAATCAATTACAATCTCTTTTCTCATAACATGATTTTTTATTTTGTATTAATATTCGGCAATAGTTCATTTGAAAACTGTACTAGTTTGAATCCTAAATTTCCTATTGAGTATATATTCAAAAAATTTTAATTTTTTTCATATGAAATCTTTATTGATAGTATTCACATTTTTGTTAGTTTTTACTGTTAGTCTTACTCCTGCAGCAATGAGTGCTCCAGATTACCCTCCAACCCCTTCAGACTCTGAAGATATTAATCCTGGAAAAAACCCTGTAGATGAAATCAAAAAAGCTACAAAGGATTCTAGTTATTATGGAACTGCAAAAAATGAAAATGCACGAACTCCATATGATAATTACAAAGGTGGATTCGACGGTGCTGCCGAAGCAGAATCAATCAAGATGTGGTTTTGCGGAAATAATCCTTTTGGTAATACCTCTCAAGGTGCAGGTGCATACAGCTATTTGTTTGATGGAAGAAATTCCTTCAACGCAACAGCACCTGGATTAATTGATCAAAATGAATTACGTCAATCTGTAATTCAAAAATGTATGAAAGCTGAAAAATACATTGACTGGCACACTACTGATACTGTTTACGTTGTTATTTATGCTCCTGGATTTAATGAGGATCCATTAAAGACAGATTATATTGGAAATAAACAGTACAATGAAATTTTCTGTACCTCTGATGCAAGTCCAACAGTTGGTATGTGGAGTAATGAAGGTGGAAGAGAAGGCGCTGCATGGGGTTATCAATCATGGATTGCAGATAACGGGGGTACAACTGAACATAAGAACCTCTATAGCAAAAACGTAGGCGGATTTACAAAAGAACATTGGGATAGTGCTTTTTATCCGGGATACATGCAGTGGTGGTCAAATGGTGACAACGCTGGTCTTGCAGCTGTCAAAGGAATTAAAGAAATTGGTTCTGACACCGGTGTGTTTGCAGGCTCTGTAAGTCTATCCGGAATAAAACGTTTCATTGCTCTTCCTGACAAATATTCTTTTGGTGTAATTAATAGTGATTATAATAAACAATTTACATCTGGAAGCGACCGTTCAAGTACAACTTCAATAGGTAGTAAAATTTGTAGTATTCAAACTGATAGAACCGGTGCATTTACAATTGCATGGGAATATTCTGAAGACAAGTTTGTTAGCAAAACTGCATATTACACAATGAAAGAAGGTGAAGTAAAGTTCGGTGATGATATTGTTACTATGGATCAACAAGTCTCAGTCGTTTTATCTGATAGAGATGTATCAAGTCGTCCATGGGATTCAACTCCAATAGAAGTTCACGTTTGGTCTGATTCTGATAAAGGTGGAGTTCAATTAGAACTTAGACATGAACGTGACTGGTGGGTAATGCAGGCTGATGATCAAACTTTCTATGGCACTCTTTACTTGTCACCTGATGAGGAATCTTTAGATCAAGAAACTTCTGGAAAAGGCGGAATTCGTTGTTACAAAGGCGAATGTTATGAACGAGGTAGTGCACGACTTCACGCACAACCTGGTGACCATATCTATGTACACTACAAAGATTACACTTTACCAAAACCATACGGAATAGATGGCTGTACTATGACCTCTTCTGATTGGACTATTGATGATGAACCATTCAAATGTGATCATTTGGATATTTACAATTTTGCAAAAGTAAATGAGGCTACTCCGTTATCTGAAGTTGCTTTAGCTAAAGTCAGTATACTTCCATATGCCAAACCTGACATTGATGAAGTAAATGAAATAAATTCTGATATTGCTACATATGAAAGACTTGTATTAACTGAAGAACAACGTATTGAAAAAATGGGATACGAAGTAACTAAAGAAAATATGAGTACACATTCTTTCAAATATGATGGGTTGATAACAAAAATCTCTGAATTGAATACTGAAATCACTGAATTAAAAAAGAGACTTTCAGAACATGCCCAACCAAATAATCCAAAAACATTTGTTGAAAATGAAGACGTGCATATTGAAGGGACTTTTGTCAGTACTAGTTATGCACCAAATCAATTTGTATTTGCTGCACAAGCTGAACACGTAGAAACTGGTGAGGTAGACTATGTTGGAATGTCACACAAAACCAATATCACAAAGAAAAAGTCTGTCGAGCTTGAACTAAGTTGGACACCTCAACAATCTGGTGAATATGTATTGAAATTGTATGTAATGGATGCAACTACAATGGGAGCAGTATTGAAAAATCCTATAGTGAATAATATCTACGTTGAACCTGCAAATACTAATCTTGCCTCTGGTCCAGAGTCTGCAAAAAATTAAAGATGAGTTAATTTGGAAATCTTAAAGTTGATGTTAAAACTATCTTTCATACCTCTTGCAATGATTTTATTATTGGGATTTGCTCCTGAATCATTTTCTGAAACAGAACTAAAAACTGTTGAAATTTTTGTTCAACCACCTACAGGCTTAACTATGGAAAATGACATAAAAGATGACGAACAAAAGCCACCTCCTCAAAACTCTCCAAATTCTCCAAGTGAATCACCTACTGCATTTATCACCGGAAATGATTATGCGTTAAACAGTAATGCAATATACATTAACACTGATGAAGGTCTATCTCTGAATAATCTCTTAATTGAACAGATTGAAACTGAGAGAAAAAATGTTGAGCATACTGATAGTTTTTGGTCAAGAGCTGATCAATTAATCATGGGAAATTTTGGTGTAATCAATGCATTACAAAATCCTTTCACTGAAAACAATTATCACATTGAAGGCGAAAAATATTCTGAAAATACAAACTCAAATCTTGAATATTTTGTTCAAGAACGAGGATATGATCTTGATAATTTACAAGATATACCTAATCATATGGTAACACCAAAAAAATATGATCTATCTAGAGCTGTAAGTAAGGAAATTAGTAACCCCCTCTCATCTAATTTGGATGTGCAACATGTGCGTGATCTTAGAGATGTATCTCCAAATGCATTTGATTTTACCCCACAACAAGAAATGCAAATGTTTAGAGAATCTGTAAAGAACACATCATTTGATGTTGTTGGAGCATTAATGCCTCGATTAATGGTTGATGAATCTTGGTTTGAACCTGAATCTACCGCTCAAACAAACTCCAATATGAAAAATATTGAAAAACAAAATATTTCTCAGAGTATGGTCGAGTCTCAAAAACAAGAAGAACAGAAAAAACAAGTTGAAGAAGAAAAACTCTTTCAAGAAACTTCTCACATAAAAGATCTAATAGCTAATTCCGGGTATGAACCAAATTATGATCTTCAAGAAAACTCTCAATTCCCAATATTTGAAATCATTACATCATTTGGTATGTTTGTAAGCTCTTTCATTACATGTCAAGTGATAATTCGTCATTATAGAAACTCTCAAAAAACTCATCTACCTTCAATTACAATTGAATCTAAAAATAATTATTTGACAGAGGTTGAATCTTTACTAACCCATGCAACATCTTTGTATCGTCAAAATAACATAAAAGATGCATATGAAAAACTCAGTCAGTCAATAAGATTATTTTATTCTAACAGGCTTGAATTAGAAAAAGAAATCATAACTTCGGATCTTTTGCCTTTAATGAAACGTTTTGACAGTCATGAAAAGTCTCTTGTTGAAGAAAGTCTTCGTTTATCTGATATGATTGAATTTGCAAAACATATTGAAAAAGACAATAAATTTGAACAAATTATCACTGAATTTTCAAAAATTGTAAGAAAAGAAAAAATCTAGATATTTTTGATATAATTTATGAATAAATTACTAATATCTTCTGTTTGTATTCTGCTATTTTCAATATTATTTGTTAATTTTGGATATGCTGATGAAACATCATCTGAACCCGAAATTGCAATTCCTGATTTAGTAATTGATTTCAATAATGACAAAAATTGGCATGGTCTAAAATCTGGTGAAACGCCATATTGGAAAATAGAAGATGGTGTTGGAAAATTTAACATTCAACCAGGAACACTGGAACCTGGAAAGAGACAATTGGAGTCTGCATCAATTGATCTTGAAAATCTTTTAGGTGAACGAATTGGAGAAGATTGGGTTTTGAGGTATAAACTAACTATTGATGAATTTAAAATGGGTAGTGATTCTTCATGGTCTCAATTATTAATTGGATTATTTTCAAAACCTACCTCTGGAACTGCATCTGACATTACGCATGGTGATGCAAAACAATGGGGACTAGGTACTGCATTCATGACAGGCGTAGATATGAAACGTACAATGCTCATGTATGACTTAGGATTTTACTTAGAATGGCATTCACAACCTGAAAAAGGTTCATTTGAAAATGAAAAATCACTTCCTGGCGAGAACAAAACATACTGGGTTGAATATAGGAAAATGAAAAATTTTCTTACAGTAAGTATTTTCGATGATAGTTCATTTGAAAGAGAAACCTTAGTTGAAAAACAACATACTGAAGGATGGGCTAATGTTGATGATCTGAAATATTTTAGATTATTCCCATTAATTGAAACAAATACTTCTGATGGAGTAATTACAGGAACTATTGATGATATTGAGTTTTATAATAACAAACGATATGTAACAAAAAACTTTGACGAAAAAGAACTTGAAGAAATAAAATCATTTGAAGAGAGACTAAATGAATTATTTGACAAACAAAATCAATCAAATATTGATAAAGAAAATAAAAGACTTGAAAAATTAAAAAGAGAATCTATTCCTGAATGGTTAAAATTCCCTGCAGGTTTATGGTCTGATTCTAAATTGTCCAATAAACAATTCTTTCAGATAGTTGAATATTTGATAAAGCAAGATATTCTTGCAATCCCTCTCTCAAATTATGAATTATTTGATGATACTTACAAACCTCAGACAATAACACTTCCTTCTGAACCTGAATGTACTAATTGTGTAGAAACCAAATTGATAAATCTCCGATGGGTTTTGCCTGAAGAACTTGCAAAAAAGGGCTCAAATCCTCAAATATTAATTAAAAATCCTTCTAATGAAGTCACTAGTCTTAGTGCAACTAGTGATGATTCAATATCATACGAGATAACAAATGAATTTGTTCCTGGAATTTATGATGTAGATATAATTTTTGCAAATGAAAAATTTTCTGCACCATCATTTTTGTTGTTAGAAACTGAAATTCCAAAATTACCCTTTTGGATAAAGGATGATGCAAAAAAATGGTCACTTGATAAAAAACCAATTCAAAAATTTAAGGATATTTTAGATTTTTTAATTAAAGAAAAATTCATTGATATTGAACCATCTGAATTCATAGTCCCAGAATCTATTCCGCCATTAACTCAAAAACAAATACTTCTAACCTATTTCCCTACAGATGATGAAAAAAATGCATTCGAACCATTCACTTGGAAATATTTTGAAGATTATTCACGAGGTATTTTTCAGTATAGAGCTCAAGAATCTATGTCCATACAAACTTCTGTAGGAAAAATATTGTATGATATTTCTAGACCATATGATCCAATCTACAACAAGAATCAAGTTCCGTACATTCTGATGGAATTATATCAGTATGAATCAAATGAAAATGCAAAATCATTTGTTGATAAATATCCTCGTGTTTACAATGCATTCTTTGATCAATCTGATATGAGTGGAACATCAGATTCTACAGGAGATTGTATGTACAACAACCAAAAAAACTTTGTTGAATCTAGTATGGATGAAATACACATGGTGATTTGTATCTATGAAGACCTTGCATTATTAATTACGGTTTATGAAGATTATCCAAATGTTAATTCCTCATTAGTGTTTAACATAGCAGATATTATGTTTGAAAAAATTCATAATGGAAATGAATCTCCAAAATTACATAAAATACTGAAACAAAATAGTTTTGAAGTTCAACCTGAATCAAAAACTGAATCTTCTCAAGAGCAAAATAATCCTCCCTCTCAAAATGATTCTGAATTATCTGGTACAAAATTAGGAATTCAAAATTTCACTTGTATAAAAGATGATTTTGGAATGATTGAGATTAATGGTGAGTTTACAAATTCTGAAAAGTTTTTTGAAAAAATAGTTTTCAGTATTATTCTCAAGTCATATGATGGAACAAAATTGGCCCAAGGCGATTCTGAAATTTTAGATATTGAACCATTTGAAATACGAAAATTTGATGGATATGTAGAATTGAATGAGCCATTCTACGAATGTAGTGCGGTCATAAATTGGGACAAATCTAAGTAGTTTGTTCTAACTTTGTACTAATTCGAAAACCAAAACATATGCCTCTTTTTAATAACTGATTTTTTGACAAATTTCATGCAAATACGAAAGTATGTAATACTAGGTTTATTCGCAGCAATACTCCTATACGTTCCAAGTTCAGGTTATGCAAACGCAGAATCTGTTCCAAACTGGGTTAAGACTAACGCAGGTTGGTGGGCAAGTGGAGATATTGATCAACAATCGTTTATTCAAGGAATTGAATATCTGGTGAACCAAGGAATAATCTCGGTCCCTGTCCAAAAAGTTTCTGGTGAAAAATCTGAAACTGTACCTGACTGGATTAAAAATACCGCAGGATGGTGGGCAGAAGATGCAATCTCTGATGCTGAATTTGTTAGAGCAGTAGAGTTTCTAGTTGCTGAGAATATTATTTCTGTACAAGTTGATGCATTAAATGAAATTAAGATGCCAACCTCCATCGGAAAAACAATAACTCTTGCAAAGTCTCCTGAAGGAACAAACTTTGAAGAAAGAGAAATGGACTATTACGATGAAGACAAGTACAAGTTTGCAAAAAAACATGGTGATGGAATGGCATATCCTGGTGTAGTTATTGATGGTGACAGAAGTGCAGTACATGTTACTTATGCTGATACCGTTAATGGAGAGACCAATATTTTATTTACATCAACATATGATGGCGGAAACACTTGGACCGACCCAACAATTGTTAATGAACCTGGTAAAGCAAGCCGACCTCACATGGCCGGTGGTGCAATGTTGCAAGTAGGACCAGATGGTGAAATTTATGCACTGTATGGTCACTCTATCAAAAACCAAAAAGTCATGGATGAAGGATTTGGACACGGTTATACCTACACAATCCTTGCACGTTCTGATGACGGTGGAAAAACATGGCCAATGCACACATTGATTGGTGATCCTAATACTCACTATCATGATGCTGCAAATGGAATGATGCATTCAAAAACATTTGAAAGCTTTTCTATTCGTGATGATGGACGTGTTTACGTTGCATGGCTAGACTCTAGAGGTCAACAAAATGGTGGGTATACAACCGGACAAGTACGTATGCAATATTCTGACACTAATGGAGAATCATTTTCAAAATCTGTTATAGTCAAAAACAAAGTTTGTCCATGTTGTGCAACTGATATTTGTTCAAAAACTACAGGTGAAACATTTGTTCAATATAGAAATATAGTTGGAAATTACGGTGAGCCAAATTATCGTGATATTGTTGTCTCAAAATCTGATGACCACGGCGCAGTTTGGAATCCACCAGAACTTGTAGGTGATGACGGATATGAGACCAATGGATGTGCTCATACAGTTTCCTCAATGGCTCTTGATAGCAATGGCTACTTGCATGCCGCATGGTATACAGGCGGTCGTTCTAATGCAGAAGGACCTGGTCTTTATTATGCAGTAAGCAAAGATGATGCTGAAACATGGTCTTATCCACTAAAAGTCTGGGGTGAAACATTCTTCCCTCCTGCACATATCAAAATTACTGTAGGCACAGATGATGTACCAAGAATGGCATGGTCTGATAGAACAGTTGATGGTGGTGCAGTCTACACCGCAGCAGTTAATCCAAATAATGGAAAACTCACTGAAGCACAAAAAGTTGGTGTTGGTGACAATGCTTGGATAAGTTCTGTAGGGGGTGTTACCGCAATGACTTGGAATAGTTCAAGCGTTTGGGTAGATGAAGACAAACTCGACGAAGATGGTGTTTTCGAAGACTGGAAGGATGGTCAATATTCTGGTGGAAACGTCAAGGATAAACAGACTAAAGGTGAAATCTTTGTTAAAATCTGGGATGACCGATTATAGGAAAATCCTATTTCTCACTTTTTCTATTCTCTTATTCACGTCTAGCGTAAGCGTCGCTTATGCTCAAGATGAACCAAAAACATATCCAAATTATCGTGCATATGATTATGATGGAAATACTGTAAGACTTACTGACTTTGAAGGGCAAGTTGTATTGCTAAATGTTTGGGCAACTTGGTGTATCGAATGTTTAGAAGAGATGCCATATCTTAATGAACTTAACAAAGAATATTCTCCATCCGGCCTTAAGACACTCAGTGTAAGTATTGATACCATATCTCCTGATATTGTAAAAGAATTTGCTGATGACATGGATATGACCACTGAAATTTGGTATGATCCTCGAAATAATGCCACTCGTGAATTTAGAATGATGGGTCCTCCTATCACACTTTTGATCAACGGAAATGGTGAACTGATTCATGAATGGAAAGGTCCAATTTTTGAAGGAACCGATGTTGAAATGCGAATTGAAAGTGCATTAGGGTTAACAGGAATTGAAGAATCACAAGAACAAATACAGAACTTTGAATTATCTCAAATGGATCAACTTAGTATAGGTGTAGCATTTGCCGCAGGTTTGTTGAGTTTCTTATCTCCTTGCGTTTTACCATTAATTCCAGCATATGCTTCATTTATCACAGGAATGAGTTTGAGAGATTTATCTAATGCACAAAGTTCTGGCAAACCTGGAAAGTTTAATCAAGATGAAATTACTGAATCTACAACTGGTCATGAGGAAGTCATAGGCCAATCTGCATCAAAATTCAGAATACAAACAATGGTATTGTCAAAAGGACTTTTGTTTGTTTTAGGATTTTCAATAATTTTTGTCATATTGGGTTCTGCTGTTTCTTATGCAGGAACAATGTTTGACGAAGCAACATTGTGGGTTGAAAGAATTGGCGGAATCGTACTAATTACATTTGGACTTCATTTGATTGGAATTTTAAAGCTTAACAAATTGAATATGCAAAAATCAATGAACTTCCAAAATCGCTCTACAAAAAATATTGGTTCATTATTTGTAGGAATGGCATTTGGTGCAGGATGGACTCCTTGCATTGGTCCGATTCTTGCTGGAATTCTAACGATGGCTGCTACTAGTTCTAGTTGGGGTGCAGGAACATCTCTTCTCATAGCATATTCTGCAGGACTTGCGATTCCATTTATCATATCTGCATTAGCAATTGATCGTTTTATGACATTCTTTAACAAAATAAAACGCTGGATTGGTTGGATTGAACGCGGTAGTGGAATATTGCTCATAGGAATTGGTGGATTACTACTCACCGGCTCATTATCAGTACTTGCATCGTATTTCCCAAATACTGAGATTAACCTTGATTCACTTTTGCATCCAATGTCTACTCTAAAACATTCTAGTTAGAGCAGAAATCATATGAATTTACTGAGTTTAATTCTTTAATTTTTTCTAGTTGTAATCTCTTGATATCATCCACGCCTAGATATTTTCTCATATTTTCATATTCTTGTTTTTCAAACTCGTCATTATTGATTCCTATGTAAAATTCAGCTTTTCCTGTAAGCATTGAATTTTGCATACTTTCTTTTGGTATACCGTAGAAGATGTATGCAATGAATTTACCTTCTTCTAATTTATTCTCAGGTATTGAAAAAACAAATGAATTATCATCTGCAATGTGTACTCCGTCTGACATCGCCATTCTGTAATCTGTTGGAAATGGGCTAACCTGATACACCCACATTATTGCTGGATAACCTTTCTGTATTCCTAAATTGACAGCCTTACCATTTTCAAAGTTTACGTTACCTGAAATCAAAACGTTCTCCGATTCGTCTAATTGATTATATTCGTGAATAACTTTGCCAAGTGTAATGGTTTCATTACATGCAAAAAGATGTTTTAGTGATTCTGGAATTTCACGCTCTTCTGCTAGACTTGAATTTGATAATGCCGGAACTATTCCTAATGATACAATCAAAGCAAATAACATTGATCTGTAAAAATTAGATTTTATGTTCATGTAATAACGCCACTTATAGAAGATATAAGCCTCCATACACCATCACTAGTGTCAAATCAACATTCTTAATTTCAAACTTTGGATAGAGCACTTAAATTAATTAACAAACACTAAACGGTATGCCTAATTTTCAAGTTAGCGTTGTAATTGAAAATAAACCTGGAATAAGTGATCCTGAAGGTGACACTATACTAAATGATCTTGTTTTAAAAGATAAGAATACCAACATCACACAAATTCGTTCAGGAACTATTCTCAAATTTTCCATTACAGAATCCAATGAACAAAACGCAAAAGATTCTATTATCAAAATTTGCGATGAATTGAGAATTTATAATCCATTGGTAAGTAAGGTCACAGCTACTGTAGATGAAATCTAATCTTTGCTGATACTCTTTATTGTACCATCAACTAAAATTTGGTCTCTCAGATAACTTGCTAGATCGGTTTGGGTAATTACTCCTACTAGATTTTCATTGTCTAGAATTAACAATCGACGAATATTGTTATTTAACATTTTTTGAATTGCATCTTCTATTGTAGTGGTGGGTCCTACTGACCGAAACTTGTATGACATAATTTCTGAAATCTTAATCTCACTTGCTTTTTTGTCCTCTGCTGCAACTTTACGAACAAAGTCGCTTTCGCTTAGTACTCCCTGAGGTTTTCCTTCATTCATTATGACTAGGAAACTAATGTCTTTTTCAGCAATTATTTTTGCTGCATCTTGCGCAGTCTTATCATTCTCAATTGTTATAACATTCTTCTCCATAATGTCTCGAATTTGTCCCATAACTGAAATGTAGAATACTCGAAATAAAAACATGTCATCACGAAATCAAATTTATACCACGAATTCAATCATAAATTGTGAAAGTCGGGGTTATTGTTTTTCCTGGCAGTAATTGTGATCGTGACATGCATCACGTGTTAACTGATGTCTTTAACCTAAATGCTGAATTTTATTGGCATGAAAAAAATCTTCCATCTGATATTGATGCAGTTGTCCTTCCGGGAGGTTTTTCCTATGGTGATAGATTGCGCGCAGGAGTAATAGCTGCACATAGCCCTATAATTTCTGATGTAAAAAAATTATCTGAAAAAGGAATCCCTATTTTAGGTGTCTGTAATGGATTTCAAATCTTGGTGGAATCAGGATTACTCCCTGGAGTTTTACTAAAAAATGAATCTTTGAACTTTATGTGTGAATGGACAAACCTCATTGTAAATAATAACAAAACTCCTTTCACAAACAAATTAGAATTAAATCAAAAAATTCCAATTCCGATTGCTAATGGAGAAGGAAGATATTTTGTTGATGATGAAACATTAAGTCAATTAAAAAAGAATAACCAAATTGTTTTTTCATATGAAAATAAGGTCAATGGCTCTGTTTCTCAAATTGCAGGTGTCTGTAATTCTGATGGAAATGTAGTGGGAATGATGCCACATCCAGAACGTGCTGCTGAAAAAGCAATTAATCAAATTGATCACAAACCTTCGTCATTGATTTTTGAATCTCTAGTAGAAACGGTAGGTATGAAAAATTGAGTTTTCAAGAACATGAGAAATTACACATTGAAAAAAATGTAAAACGAGAGTTAACTTCTACTGAACTACAAATACTTGCTGCAGAATGGTCTGAACACTGTTCTTACAAATCTTCAAAAATGCATTTGAGAATGTTACCTACTACTGGCTCAAATGTAATTGTTGAAAAAGGATATGATTCCGGTGTTTTAGATGTTGGTGATGGGTATGTTGTAACTGTACATATTGAAAGTCATAATCATCCATCGGCAGTTGAACCGTTTGGTGGTGCTGCAACAGGTGTAGGCGGTGTAATTCGTGATATCTTATCTGCTGGAACAAGACCTATTGCATTGTTTGATGGATTAAGGTTTGGTGATATAGAAAATGATGCACATGCACGATGGTTATTCAAAAATGCAGTATCAGGAATTGCCGATTATGGAAATTGCCTTGGCATTCCAACAATTGGTGGTGAAGTGGAATTTGATACATGTTATACAAATTATGCATTAGTTGATGTGGCAGCAGTCGGATTTGGGAAAAAATCAAAATTAATTAAAAATCACGCAAACATTAATGATTTGGTTTTACTAATTGGTGGTTCAACTGGTCGTGATGGTGTAGGCGGTTCACAATTTGCATCTGACGCATTAGAAGGAGAAGATCGTTCAGCTGTACAAATACCTGATCCATTTATTGAAAAATTAATCATCGAAGCAATTTTAGAATGCCGTGATGAAAATTGTATTAATGCAATGAAAGACTTAGGTGGCGGTGGTCTTTCTTGTGCAATTTCTGAAACTGCGGAAAGTTTAGGAATCGGTATTGAACTCGACGTAAAAAATGTTCATTTACGTGAGTCTGACTTGTCCCCTGATGAAATAATGATTTCTGAATCTCAAGAAAGAATGCTTGTAATATCTTCTTCAGACAACCTCTCAAAAATTGAAAAAATTTGTGATAAATTTAGAATTCAATGTTCTGTAATTGGTAAAGTTAAGGAGGATAAAATGATGCATGTCAAAAACGGTAATGATACCTTGGCATTACTTCCTGCAGATTTTGTCGCACGTGGTCCTTTAATTGACCGGCCAAAATCAAAACCAGAATATCTTTCACAACTTCCATCTTCCCCTCCATCTGAAAATCAATTACCATTATCTGAGACTTTACTCAAACTACTTTCTGCTCCAAATATTGCGAGTAAACATTGGGTTTTTCGTCAATATGATCATGAAGTTGGAATTCGAACCGTCATAAAACCTGGTTTTGATAGTTCTGTCTTACGTCTAGACAATGGAAAATCATTATCTGTAAAAATTGACGGTAATCCAAAGCATTGTTACATTGATCCCCGACAAGGTGCAATTGGATGCTTTGAAGAAGCATGTAGAAATGTTGTTTGTACCGGTGCAACTCCGATGGGCATGGTTGATCATTTACAATTTGGCAATCCTGAAGATCCTGAAATATTTTGGACATTTATGGAATCTATAGAGGGAATTACTGATTTTGCAAAATTTCTTAATGTTCCATGTGTAGGTGGTAAAGTTAGTTTCTATAATGAAACCTCTAACGGTCCAATAAAACCAACTCCACTGATTGGTGTGCTTGGATTGATTGAAAATTCACCTCTTGTACCAACCACCCCTTCAAATAATGATGTAATTTTGTTGGTGGGTGAAACAAAGGATGAGCTTGGCGGCTCTGAATATTATGAATATATACATAATTTCATTGGAGGCATTGCACCAAAAGTAGATTTTTCAGAATCACAAAAAAATATGAAATCTGTACTATCTTTGATTTCAAAAAATCTGGTAAAATGTGCACATGATTGTTCTAAAGGAGGTCTTGCCATTGCAATTTCTGAATTATGTGTATTTGGAAAACTTGGATGTGATGTTAATTTGACATCCTCTCTTTCTTCAGAAAAAATGTTATTCTCTGAAAGTCATTCTCGTTATCTGTTGGTAGTTGATAAAAATAATCTTGATGAAATAAAATCTCTCTTATCCGAACATGATTGTATATTCTCTGAACTTGGAATCTTTTCTGGCGATCAAATAAGCTTCAAATCAAACTCTGAAGCAATTCTGGAACTAAGAGTTGATAAAGCAGAAAATAATTATCTAAACTCATTGGGGAAAATAATTCAAAATGGTTAAAGAAAACTGTGGTGTAGTTGGGATTTACAGTGAAGGCGATGTCAATGTTATTCCAATGGTAATTGATGCATTACGTGCATTACAACATCGTGGTCAAGAAGCTTGGGGATTGGCAATTCCAAACAAAGCTCCATTAAAACGATTAGGACTTGTTTCTGCATCTTCTGGCGAATTCAAAAAAATATCCGAAGAATATGCTTCTCACTCTGCAATTGGACATGTTAGGTATTCCACTGTTGGAAAAAGTGATCTTGAAAGTGCGCAACCACTTAAAGTAAAAGATCTTTGTGTTGCACATAATGGAACCATTTCTAATGTTGAAGAACTTTCAAATCTTGTTGGTGGATGTACCTTTACTCCACAAAATGCTAGTGATACCCTTGTAGCAGCACAAAGATTGGTATCATTAATCACTGAAAATGGAAAACTTGGAAATGCGTTATCTATTTTAAAAAATGAAATGGTTGGTTCATTCTGTTTCACATTTCTTTCTGATGATGATGCCGTATTTGCAGCAAGAGATCCTAAAGGATTCCGTCCTATGGTTTTAGGTCATAAGGAACAGGGCAATGTACACATTGTTACTTCTGAATCATCTGCAATTTCTGCAATTGGTGCAAAACTAGTACGTGATGTTGTTCCGGGCGAACTAATTAAAATTAGTAAAGAAGGTGGCTTTGAAACTGAAATGTTTTCTGATGATACAAATCGTGCGCATTGTTCGTTTGAATTCACATATTTTGCTCAACCTTCTAGTAAGATGGAGGGAACAAACATCTATCTTGCAAGAAAACGCATTGGTCAATTCCTTGCAAAAAAGTATCCTATACATGACGCTGATGTTGTAATTCCTGTACCTGATTCTGCAAGACCTGCTGCATTAGGATTTGCTCAAGAACTTGGAATACAATTTGACGAAGGATTGTTGAAGGATCGTTATAGTAAGAAAGGTCCGTTAAGAAGTTTCATTGAACCCCATCAAAGTGACAGAATAGAAATTAATAGATGGATTATACCAATTCGCGAAGTTATTGAAGACAAACACATCATAGTCATTGATGATAGCCTAGTTAGAGGAACTAGTTCTAAAGCAATCATCAAAGCATTACGTCGTTCAGGAGCTAGAAAAATCAGCATGATGGTCACATATCCTCCAATAAAATTCCCATGTTATGCTGGAATTGATTTTCCATCGCAAGAAGAACTTGCAACATTCGATGGTGGTAAAGATCTGAGTGAAAAAGAAATGATTGAAAAAGTTCGTAATGACATTGGTGCAGACTTTTTGGGTTACAATGATGCAGAAAATCTTGCAAACGCTGTTGGCATTCCAAAAGATTCCATGTGTTTCACATGTGCGACTGGAAACTACGCTCCTCTAGGAATTACCCCAAATTTTAATAAGATGAAACAGATGAAAAGTGTCTGATGGAAACTGCATACGTTCTAGTCCAATGTAAAATTGCACATGAAATGGAAGTGCTAAAGGCATTGTTAGAAATTGATTTAGTTAAAGAAGCAAAAGGCACATTTGGTTATTATGATATTTTTACAAAAATTCAAGGTGAAAGCTCTTCTGAAATTGAAGACATAATCACAAAAAAAATACGTAATATTGAAAATGTTACAGCCACTACTACATTATCTATTATCCCCGAACAGGATTTTGAGAAATGAGTAAAGAAACACGTTCTATTGATAAGAAAGGATTTTCAAACAAATTTTTTGAAGAATTAGACAAAGAACATGATAATGCAAAGGAATTTGCAAAACGTCAAAAAGAATTAAAAGAAAAAAAGAAAAAACAAAGCTGATTTTGGCTCTTTTATACTAATTTTACAAGTAGTTTACAACCAGATTGGGATGATGTTCCTTCTGCAAGTAGGCTCAATCACCCCAATCTTGGTTTTTGAGGTTAAATACTATTTTTGCAATAATATGCCATGAAATTACGATGTACTACTTGTGCAAATTTTTGCTGTGATGCAAAAAAATGTAATTGCACTTGTCACAAAAAATCATTCAGTCGAACAAATTCATACCTCTCAAATGTAATGGATGTATTAACAAAACAAAAACTCAAGAACGTAAAAAGCATTGATCTGAGTTGGCAAACCAGTATTCTTGGCTCTATGATGCGAATAGAATAAGAAAAATCTATTATTCTAGTTTTTTGATGTTTTTTAATGGCAAGTAAAATTCCAATTTTTGGAGGAATTGCAGCTGCTGCAGGAATCACTGTATTTGTATTGTTCTTTACACCTGCTGGAATTTCACAAGAAGAATATTCATTATCTGTTGATCCTACAAAAGAAAAACAAAGTTTGTTTATCATGGCACGTGTTTCTTTAGAAAATACTGGTAGCAAACCTCTAACAAATGTCGAACTTAATTTTGGTGACGGTGATAAAATCTATCTTGGAACCTTAAAACCTGGGCAATCAGAAATTATTTCTCCACCTCAAGGTAATTCATTACAATTTGTAATTGTAACTTCTAATGAAGGAGTCTATGTTAGCAAAGTTTATCGTGAACCGATTGCAATGCCTGGTATGATGGGGTCTTAGATAATCATGAAATTTCTTAATTCTGGTAAAGTAAAAGACGTCTATGATATGGGTGATGATACATTACTTTTCAATTTTAGCAATCGTGTATCTGCGTATGATGTTAAATTTAATGATGAAATTCCACAAAAAGGCAAAGTATTATGTAAATTTGCAAAATTTTGGTTTGAACAATTAGATGTTGAAAATCATTTTATAAAATCCCATTCGGATACTGAAATAATTGTTAAAAAAATGGAAATGTTACCAATTGAATGTGTAGTTCGTGGTTATTTCTATGGGAGTTTGGTTAGTAGATACAACTCTGGAACCACATCTTTACCTGAAAATATAGATACTACACTTGCAACAAAACTACCTGAGCCATTATTTGATCCTACCACAAAATCTGAACATGATATTCCTATAACAAAAGATGAAGCAATTACACAAAACCTTGTCACGTTAGAAGATTATGAATGGTTATCTGAAAAAACTATTCAAATTTATAATAAAATGGCCCTGATTGCAGACTCTGCTGGATTTATTCTAGCAGATTTGAAGCTTGAATTTGGCAGATTAAATGGTAAAATCACTTTAGGAGATTCTATTGGTCCTGATGAATACCGTCTGTGGCCAAAATCATCTTACAGTCCGGGTAAAATTCAGGAGGCATATGACAAACAACTTCTTCGTGACTGGTTAACTGAACATGGATATCAAAAACAGTTTGAAAATTCAAGGACAATCGGGCAAGAACCTGTTGCACCTACAATTCCTCCTGAAATAATTCAAAAAATGACTGATAGGTATGTTGCAGCATACGAACGTACTACTGGGCAGTCGCTTTAACTCGATTTCTAAATTCCATATTTTCCTTAACTGTCCCCTATTTTGACTCTCTTTCCCTATTTCTAGGATTTTTTCCCAAAAATCCCTGATTTTCTTACCTCTACTGGTTTTTTTGTAACCGTATCAATTACTTTGATACCACTACGAGAAATATAGTATATGCTACAATAATATTGAAACTATTACTAAAAAGATACAGTCGGCTACTACATTTTTAGTTGCATAAAAAAAATAACGGATTTGGACAAAAAATACTGATACAGATAACTTTTAGCTAAGATCTATAGGAAAAACTACATGTCAACAATACTCGAAAAACCAATATCGGTGAATCGTACGCTTGCAACAAGTCTGGAACATGCAAAAGCTATCGAGGACCCCGCACGAGCAAAAGTTCTGCAACTGCTATATCGAAAACATCTTAATGCAGAACAAATCACAGCACAATTGAAAAAATCTGGATTCAAAAAGGCTTTGACCACTACGAGACATCATCTGGAGATTCTCAAAGAGGCCGAATTGATTGAGGTTGTGAAAATCGAAGAAAAGCGTGGTGCCATGATAAAATACTACGGTACATCGACAAAGTTACTCGACTATGAAACCCCAAAAGACTTTGAGAAAAAATACTCGACAGTCATAAAGTCAACGTCCAAGCAAATTGAACAACTTCTAGACGCACTTTCAAAAAAGACTGGTAAGGCTAAAACCTCTCAAAACAAACAGGAATATAGTCAGTACCTGATGATGGAGATTGTAAATCGTGCAGTCACAACGGTCTTTGAAAAAAGACACTGATTACAATACTTCTATGATCATCTTGCCCTTGGTTTGTGGGTTTTGAAGGAGATGGACAAAGTCTCTAGGTATGTCACTTGATGCCTTGTCGCAATTGATAGCGATAGTGCGGGAGCATGTGAATGCGCTCTTACGCAGTACTATGTCGCTTACATGCTTTAGCGTTAGCTTTGGAGAACCATGGCCTTGAATTTTAAATGAAAATTTCCCTGCCTTTATTGTAAATCTGATTTTTGACTCTGGATTTTGAATTTTCTTCTTCATTTTATCAGGCAAGTCTATACATGATATGCCTGAATTTACGCCTACAATGCAATCTCCTTGGGATGTAAGACTATCATCCTTGGTAATTTCCAAAGTTTTCTCGTGTAACGATAATACTTCTTTATGGCCTGTGAATGGAATGACTAATTTCATGATATTTTGGAATTTTTGAGACATAAATATTCAATTTGTGATATTTTAGTATGGATTCTAAGGCTGAACTTCTTCTAAATGGCAAAAATTTGGTATTTCTAGCCACTACTATGCCTGATGGCGCTCCTCAAGTTACTCCTGTTTGGGGAAATTTTGAAGATTCTCATATTTTGATTAATACTGCAGAAGGTCGTTTGAAGCACAAAAATATACTTCGTGATCCTAGAGTTGCTGTTTCTGTTGTTGATTCAAAAAATCCTCTTGATATGACCTCGATTAGAGGAAAAGTTACTGAAATTATTCCTGATTATGACTACAAACACGCTGATTTTTTGACAAAACAATACATGGGCAAAGAAAAATACCCTTTCAAACGTCCTGGTGAGAAAAGAATCATACTCAAAATTGAACCTGAGAAAATTTTTGTTCTTCCTGAATTAACAATGAACGACGAGTAACAAAAAACAATATTTCTTAATTCGAATTTAGAAACATTACTTATCTAAACCCGTAGCCCTTGACATGCCTTAAACCTACTTTTGACGTATTACGGGCATGATACCAAATGAAAATAGGAATGGTTTTTTCTCAAACTCAAAACCACAAAGTATTCCAAAGTTTTGGTATCCGTTAACTGCTGGAATTATTGGGATTTGGGTAATTTTTTCATATTTTTTGATGTAATTTTGGGGGTTTAGCTTTTGTGAGTAACTCATACTAATGTAGTATGTTGTAATGGGTAATGGTGGTGTTTTGACCTTTGGTTTGTATATCTGTGAGTAAATGTTCAACCCCCCCTATTTTTTGGCATTTCTGAAAATATGATTTATTCATAAAATGTAGATGATGTATGGGGGGTTTAGCTTTTAGGAACAAATTTGATTTTTTTGATTAAAACGTCTTGATCAAAAATCGATTTGTTTTTTCACTCATTTCTATAATTTCTTCTAAAGCTTTGAAGAAAGATGGCTGATTTAGCTGTTCTGGTTTATCTAAAACAATGTAAACTCCCACCTTTTTCTTTCCATCTTCGTCTAAAAATTTGCCAATTGCTTTGACTGAATAACAAAAGTCATCTACTTTTTTCTTAAAGTTTTCTTGTTCTGTTTCATTTAACTCTCTAAATCTAATCAATTGTTTTGTTTTCATATCAATTTTAATTCCAACAACTAGGATATTTTCCTGGTCCTTTGGTTCAAATACTTCTGTGTCATTTCCTAACCCGTCAGAATTACTTATTATAATTTTGAATGTGGCATCTTCAGATTTTCCTTGTTTGAAATCATAGTTTTCATGTATTAGCCATCTTTCCACATTGTCTCTAAGACGTGACATGTGAGACTAAACAATTCATGGTATAACTAGTTTAACACGTTCAAATTAAGAATATTTCTAAATTCGAGTTTAGAAACATTTACACATTTACGTTGAATTCTTGTTCAAAACTTCCTGTAGATAATATTGCAAGATTTAAGATTACGTTGACTGCCGTCAAACCGATGCCTACCATTAAACATCTTTTAGCTTTTTGAGGATCATCTCTTCTAATTGCAAAGTATGCAATTATTCCTCCAATAAGTCCGATAAAAATTGGAGCTAAATACCACCATCGTGAGCGAATTCTTTCTGGATACATGTTGTTTTCTGGAAAATTTTTCTCCTATTTACTTTTTGCAAGTTTTTTCTGAATTTGTGTAATCTCTATTTCTACAGTTTCTAAAGGATCTTCAGTTACATTTCGTTTTATTGAAAACATCTTTGGT
The DNA here is from genome assembly GCF_000812185.1 of Candidatus Nitrosopelagicus brevis. NCBI lineage: Archaea > Thermoproteati > Nitrososphaerota > Candidatus Nitrosopelagicus > Candidatus Nitrosopelagicus brevis. The sequence goes on from NZ_CP007026.1 coordinate 578,318, forward strand.
TTCTCAAAGTCTTCAGTACAGTCTGGACATGCATATACCAAAACTCTATGTTCATTAGGTGCTTTTGGATTTGATAGTCTTGGATAATAAACCAGTCTTGCACCGCAATCGACACAATATCTGTTGGCTCTTCTAGTTCTGGCCAATGTAACACTCCTGCATATTTACTATAATAGATCCAATATTAGATCGCTCCTGTCTAACGATCTAAACTAACAACGTGCAAAAAAATGATCTAAAAATTTCTAAAATCAAAAGGCGCCGTGTATCAGATTTGAACTGATGACCAATCGATTAACAGTCGAACGCTCTACCAGGCTGAGCTAACGCGGCATAAGTTTTTTCCAAGTAAAATGCGATTTAATCCTTCCGACGAATTAATCTGGATTGAATTTTGTAAAAAATGCAGCTATTTGATCAGAATGTTTTTCCACAATTCCTACAATTTCCATATGTTCTTCAGCACTTGGTTCTCTTTTATGATATACTTGAAATGCACTTAGTGCTGAACCTACCATTTCTCCAACAAAAAAACCACACAGAAAATCTCCAGTATTTTCACATTTCCAAACATCTCCAATTCTAGGTGATGCACCTGCACTTTTGTATAGTTCTAGTGTTTCTGAAACTAATTTTTCAGTTTGTTCTTTGAATTCGTTATCTAAGGCCAATTATCTTAAAATTAATTCTCTATACCTTTTTTCTTTTCGAATTTATAGACTCCGTCTAAAAATACACGATGATCTTTATTTTTTACTCTTGAACCATTTTCAATTTCTGCAGCTGTTTGAGAAACATCTGTCAAAACATGACCTGTAATTATAACGTCATCTCCTTTTGGAACCACTTTTGTATCTCCCCAAACCTTTGTTTTTCTTGGAGCACGTTCTCCTTGGAAATTTTCAATTAGAACTGTTTTTCCATCAACTTTTACTGTAATTGGAAAGTGTGAAAATACAATTTTCATTTTAATTGTGTAACCTTCTACAACTCCTTCACAAAGATTTCTGATTAGTGATCTTGATGTATTCATTATTGCACGATTTTTATCTCTTGTACCTTGTGCTTTGAAGAGAACTTTTCCATCTGTAACTTCAATTGTAACTGGGATTTTTTTAAAACTCTTCCATGTTTTACCTAACGGTCCTTGAACTGTTATCATTGGTTTTTTGTATGTCACAGTAACTCCTTCTGGAATTTCTAATTCGGTTGCTAATTTATCAACTAACTCAGTAGACATATCCTACCAGAAATCCTCCTAAGCCTTTGTTTGCTGCTTCGTGATGTGACATTACCCCTTGATTTGTTGTAACAATTAGCATTCCTCTATTGAATGAAGGAAGATATTGTTTTTCCCATTCTAGGTATTCGTCTTTTTTTACTTTGAATCTTGGACTAATTGCACCACATTTTGTAATTTTTGCTATTAGATTGATTTTGTATTTTCCGCCTCTATTATCCTCTGTTCTTTCATAATCTTTGATGTATCCATCTTTTTTCAATGTCTCCAAAACATTTGTACCAATTTTTGATGTTGGAAGAACTACACATTCTCCTTTTCTACGGGCTTCTGTGTTGTAAATTGTCACAAACAAATTTGCTAGTACGTTCATTGCTGGCATATCATATCACCTTAATTTTTTGAATCCTAGGGAAGTTGCTACTTCTCTGAAACATTGTCTGCATAACATTAAATCATATTTCTGGATTGTTACGTAACAACCGCATCTTTTACACCATCGTGCACCTCTTCCAAACCTCTTTTCATTTGATGTGCCTGGAATACTTTGTTTTCTAGGAGTATATCCGGTTCCTCTATCGCCATATGATCTATTTTTTGCCATTATTCAACACTAGCCCCAAATTCTTTTGTTAGATATGCTTTTGCTTCATCTGGTGTGATTTTATGATGTTTTCCTACACTAGCTTTGTGTTTACTTCTTGTAGCTACTGAAAATCCCGGTCTTGCTAGTCTAACTGTTACGTTTAATCCTAAAATTCCAATCTTTGGGTCATATTTTATTCCTGGAATGTCAATGTGTTCTAAAATTCCAAAAGAAACATTGCCCATGTTATCAAATGAACGACTCTTTATTCTATTTCCTTTTGCTTCTAACAATCTTTTCAACAATTCTTGTGCATCATTACCTCTCACTGTAACTGCTGCGCCAATTGGTTCTCCTTTTCTGATTCCCCAATCTCTGATTGCTTTTTTTGCTGGTCTGTCATTTACTTTTTTATTAGATATTTCGCCAAGTGCTTTTTTAGCAATCTCTACGGCATCTCCTGATTTTCCAAGTCCCATGTTTAGAACAACTTTGTCTAATCTTATTTCTTTCATTACATTTTGAACTTCTTGTGCCATAAAATCACCTAATCTTTATCTCCGGTTCTGATTTTCCAATTGGCATTACTAATCTTGCTGGAATTTCAATTTGTCTATCATCAAATGTAATGTCTATACTTTTTGGAATGTTGAATGTTCCTTCTTTTATTTCATCTATTTTACCAATTTTTCCTGCGTTAACACCTTTAGTAATTAAACAATTCATTCCTTTTTCTAATTTTATAACTGATAAAATTTTGATGTCTGGTATTTGTAGTACACATGTATCTCCAACTGATACTGGTGTTTCATCAATGAGTGTTTTTCCATCATGGAAGCCAATCTGTGTTTTTCCATTTTTAATTGTAGTTTTTGATTTTACAAGTGCGAATTTTTTTGTTTTTTCTGAGTCTTCAATTTCAATTGGTTTTAGTAAAGTTCCATCTTGTGGTACTAATCTATATGTCTTGTTTGAACCTTCTAATTCAACAACATCCATTAAACCTGCGCCGTGATGTAGTGATTTTCTAATCACTCCATCCACTTTTATTTTACCTGCATAAATGACTGATTTTGCTTCTCTTAAACTGGTAACGGTTTTGATAGTATCTCTTAGAAATACTGCAATTGGTATTGATGCGTGTTTTGATTGAGCACCTGGTTTAACGGTGAGTACAAATCTCTTGTTCTTTCTGGTAATCCCCCAGAAAAGTGGTGCCATTTGTCTTTTGAGTTTTTTACTGCCAGCTATGTGTACCATTATTCTTCATTATCTCCTTTCTTTGTTTTGGCTTTTGTTGCTTTTTTTGTATCTTTCTTTTCTTCTTTTACTTTTTCTTGTTTTGTTTCTGTTTTTGGTTTATCATCTGCTCTTGCAGCTGTTGCCTTCTTTCCTTCTAGTTTGTTAATTCTCCATTTATCTCCTGTATCCAATCCTGTCAAAACAATATTTGTTGTATGAACATAAACATCAAATTTCTCGCCTTTGAGTTTCTCTTTTTTTACACCTTCGATATTCACGCCTCTATCTGCAATGGATATTTTGGTAACTTTTCCATCAACTCCGGCAAATTCGCCTCTAATGATACTTGCAGTATCGCCTTCTTTGATTCGTGCACTACGTTTACCATATTTTTTTCTTAAATCTTTTGAAAGTGCACATGATAATTGTTTACTTGCGGTTTGCATTGCTGCATAGTAAATTTGCTGGTTTCTTGTTTTTCTTGGAAGTGATGATCTATTCATTTTATACCACCATTTTTGCCAAATTTGCTACTCTTGGCCATTTTTCTGTAACTTCTGATGCAACTGGACCTTTGATGTCAGTTCCTTTCATTTCTCCTTCAGGTGTGATTAACACTCCTGCGTTATCCTCGAATTGAACTCGAACTCCGTTTGGTCTATGTACTGCATATTTTTGTCTAATTATAACTGCACCATGAATTTGTTTTCTTAACTCTGCTGGTCCTTTTTTAACTACAACATTACAAAAGTCTCCTACAGAAGCTGCAGGAAGTCTTGATGTTCTTGTTTTATGTTGATGTACGTTAACAATTTCAATAATCTTTGCACCTGAATTATCTGCACAAACGATTCGTGCACCCACTGGTATTGATCTTGTAATGTAAGGCTTGAAGTCTTCTACTCCTTTACTTCCTTTACTACGTGCTCCGCCCATTACTCTTTAACCTCCACTACAACAAAGGATACAGATTTTGCTATTGGTCTACATTCTGCAGCAATAACTGTGTCACCTTCATTAACTTGTAAGTTTGATGGCACGTGTGCATGAATTCTACTGGTACTTCTTCCATATCTCTTGAATTTACTAAAGTAAACATTAGCTTCTTTTTGAAGTACAACTGTATCCTTTCCTCTTGACTTTACAACTTTACCTTCAAATAATTTTCCACGTACAGGAAGTGTACCGTTAAATGGATTTTTCTTATCCCCTTCTTTTGGTTCTTCTTTAGGTGCTTTTACTTTAATTCCAATATTTCTGGTCATGCTAACATCTCCAATCTTTCGTATGGTCTTTTGTTTAATTTGGTTGAATCAGTTTCAATTATTCCATCATTATTGCTTAATTGGCATATGTTCTTTGGAATATTTTTCTTTCCGTTCTCTGTATTAATCACAAACATATTTTTTGTCTCCATAGTAATTTTTCCTTTAATTCCAACGATTTCTTTATTTTTTGAATCAGATATTACTACTTCTTGTCCAATTAGATCAAACTCAGATTTTGTAACTAGGTTCATTCTTTCTTTACCTCGTTTAGTCTTGTCATTAGTCTTGCAACCTCTTTTTTGACCTTTCTAATTTTCCCAGTTTCTTTTCTGAGTGTTCCTTTTGCATCTTCAGTCTTTAATTTTGATAATTCTGTTTTCATTTGCACTATCCTATCTCTCAAGTCTTTTTCATTCAATTCTCTGATTGATTTCATTTTTAGCATGGCCATTATTTCATCTTCTCCTCTTCATCTTCTAGTGTATCTGGCATTTCTTTCATCTTTTCTTCTTCAATTTTAATTATTTCTGATTCTGATTGTGCTTTTGCAAGTGCTTCATCTGCTTCTTTCTTTATTCTAATTTCTTCATCTTTTTGTGCCTGTGTTTTACCTTTCATCTCAAATTCTGGAATCAATTTTTCTTTTTTAGCAATTCTAATTCTTACTCCAATTAATCCCATAGGAGTTTCTACGTGTGCAATATCTTCAGATACTATTACATCTGCATGATGTCCTGCTCTTGGCAAGATTCCTTGTGAATGTTTTTCAAATGCAGATCTATCGCCTCTTAATTTTCCTGAAATTGTAATCTCTACTCCCATTGCACCTCCTTCCATAATCTGTTGAATTGTCCACATGGTGGCACGTCTAAATGCTGTTCCTCTTTCAAGATGTGATGCCATTCTGTTACACATTACTTCAGGAGATAATTCTGGTTTTGTAATCTCTTCAACAGCAATCTGTGGATTCTTTAGTCCAAAGTCTGATTCTAATTTTTCAGTTAAATCTTTAATTCCTGTTCCTTTTCTACCAATTACAATTCCTGGTCTAGTCACATGTAAGACAACTCTTGTTCCGGTAGGTGTTTTTGAAACTTCTGCATTAGAAAATCCTGCATCTTTAATTTTTGATCTTAAGTAATCTTTCAACAATACCATGTTGTAATTATCTTTGATGACATTCTTTACTGCAGACATTTCTAAAACTCCTGTGCCACCAATTCCACATGTGTTAAGATGTCATTCTTATCTGTTGCACGACCTTGTGCTCTTGGAATAAATCTCTTGATTGCAACACCTTTGTGTGACGTTGCATTGATTATTTTTAATCTATCCATATCCATTCCTTTGTATTCTGCATTTGATTCTAGATTATCTAATAATTTCAAAAATTCACCTGCTGTTTTTTCTGGATATCTTCCAGACATCATTCCAGGATCACTTCTATGTCCTACTTGATTCTTAAATCTTGCAAATGGTATGGCTCTTTCTTTTGCAATTACGCTTAACATGTAATCTCTGGCTTTTTCAAGTGTTAATCCTTTGATTGCTTTTGCTGTTTCCCTTGCATGTTTATGTGAAATCTTTTTTTCACGAATTGAAGCTCTAACATGCTTTGTTGCATCAAAACCTTGAAACGCGTAACTGTATCTTGCCATTTTAATCACTTTAGTGGTACATACAAACTAGATCTTGATGCTCCAACTCCTGGGGCTCCATGATTCACTCTCTTGTTTGTAATTGCGTATTCTCCTATGTAATGTCCAACCATCTCTGCGCCAATTCCTATTGGTTTGAATTCTTTTCCGTCAAAGACGTTGATTGTTGTTCCTATCATGTACGGTAAAATTATTAGATCTCTTTGATGTGTTTTAATTGGATTTTTATTCTTTCCTTCTTTTGCTTCTTTAATTTCTGCAATCAATTTCTTTTTGTTATCTGAAAGTCCTCTCTTCAATGATCTTCTTTGTCTTGAATTTAACAATGCAAACAATTCATCATTAGGAAGTTTTTGTAACTCTTCTGTTGTTTTTCCTTTAAAGCTATTTACTACTTTGACCATTTCTACATGTCTCCTTGCAAAATTCTGTTTTCATGAGTCATTTATACTAATCACATCATTCCTATCTTGTTTGCCAAGTCTCTTGCTTTGTCTGTAGATGTTAATTTAACAAATGCCTTTTTTCCATAAACGGTTCTTGCAGTATCCACTTTTAGTACGCCTTCATTATACAGCGTTTGGACAGCCTCTGCAATCTGAGGTTTTGTTGCTTCTTTTTCAACTAAAAAGCAGATTTTTGATTCATTTTCAACTAGTGCATACGTCTTTTCTGTAATGTATGGTCTTAAGATAATTTTTGTTGCTGTTTCTACATTCATTTCAAAGTCACCATTAATTCTAGATGTCGTGATTTAATTTCTGCAATCTCTTCAATTGCCTTCTTTGTGAATACTGTTAATCTAATCAAAGTTCCTCCTGGAGCTAAATTTAGAACACTTAGGTTCTTTGCATCACATACATCAATTCCTGGAATTGATGCAGCTGCTTTTGAAATATTGTCTGATTTTGATACTACAAACAATGCACTTTTTCCCACTTTGGAAACTCTTCCTCTTAATGCAACTTTACCGGTTCTTCTTTTTCTATTCTTTAATCTGTCTGTATCTTGTGTAATTTTCAAATCTTCTATAATTTTGATCAATTCTGATGTCTTTGAAATTTTCTCAATATCATCTGAAATGATTAGTGGGAGTGATTCTATTCCTTCTACTTTGTGGCCTCTATTTTCAACCAATTCTTTTGAAGTTGTTGCAGCCAGTGCTGAACATAATGCAAGTTTATTCTCTTTTTTATTCAATTTTTTATAAATTACTTTGTTAGCTTTTGGTGGATGTGCTTGACGTCCTCCTCTGGTTGATGCTACTTCTCCAGCTTGTCCTGCACGTCCTCCTCCTCCTCCTTTGATCTTAGCAATTCTTGCAACACCTCTACCAGTTGGTGGATCATTTGAGTCGGCAACTACTTCCATACCTGCTGTAGGTTTTGTAGAATGTTTTTGGAATCCATGTGATTCTAAGTTAATGTATGCTTTGTGAATTAGTGTACGATTTACTTCTGTCTCAAAAACATTTGGAAGTTCAATGTCTCCATCTTTTTTACCGCTAATGGTTAAAACATCTCTTTTCATTAAATTACAACCTCCAGTACGTTTGGCTTGACTACCTTCTTTGGTTCGTTTCTAATTTGTTTTCTAAGTTTGATTAATCTTCTATATGTTCCTGGAACTGAACCTTTCACAATTATGAAATCTCCTGTAACGTTTCCAAAATGTTTGAATCCTCCGTCAGGATTTATTTTGTATTCTTCTTTCTCAGTGTTACTCATTATCATTATTCTTTTATCATACTCGACTCTTTGATGAAATCCTGTTTGTCCTGCTCTTGGAACTGTATACATGACACTTTGTGGTGAGATTGGACCTAGTGAACCAATTTCTCTAACTGTTTTTCTTGATTTGTGTTGTTTTCTTTTTGCGCCCCATCTGTAAATTACTCCTTGCCATCCTTTTCCTTTTGTGATTGCTGCAGTATCCACATATGTTCCACTTTCAAATACTTGGTCTACCTTGACTGTTTTTCCTAAAAGATCTTTAGTAAATGCAAATTGTTTTGGTATGTCTCCTCCTTCTACTTTGACTTCGAAGATGTAAGGCTTTTTCATTTCTAGATTGACATCCACAGGAGTTGTTGTTACTATTGCAAAAATCTCTTTAATTTTTTTCAGATGTTTTTCTGCTTCATCAAGTGGTGTTCCTTCTGTTTTGATTTTTAAATTATTTTGTACATTTTTTGGTAAATCTTTAGCAAATGAATCAAATTCTGCATTTCTTGTATGGTTGGTATCTATAGAATATCCTCTAATTCCTACTATGGTAATTGGTGGTGTAGCAATCACAGTTCCAAGTGTAACTAGTTGTTTTCCATGACTTGGTGTATGTTCTCTGTCATCTATGCTAACTATTTGAACACATCCTGCCTTGTATCCTGCATGTGCAAGTAATCTTGGTTCATCACCTGCTACTTTTGGCCATGCTCGAACTCGTGCTTCCATACTTTTTGCACGTATTCTAGGTGAATATGCTAGACTTCCTCTTCTTGGTTGACTACGTTTTCTATGTCCCATGGATAAATGAAAAAAGTCGTTAACCCCATTATATACTGTGAGAATCTCAATTTTCTCTGTTGATTATTGTAATTCTTTCTATGGCGAATATAATTCCGACACCATTGAAAAAATTGTAGCAGCTCCAATTCCAACTCCTGCAATTCCTACTAATACTGCCAATATCAAAAATTTTCTCTGATTATTCATATCAAATTTATAATTTTTTTATCATTTATTTGTTGAATGTATGGACATTGATAATTGCTAAACACCCTAAAATCGCTTCTTCGAGACGAACTGTTTCTGTTCCTTGGTGTGGAAAAAAGTTCCATGCTTTAAAATTCTGAATATTGCTGATCTTCTTATCAAGCATTTCATGAATTCCTTTGTCAGTTGTACCAAATACTACCAAAATCTCTTCTTTGGAAGAAAGAATTTTCTGCATATCTTCATTTTTAATTTTCTTTGATTTTCTACTTGTAAGTATTTTTGGTCCTTTCCATTCGGTTAGTAATGAAAATAAATTTCCTCCATGTTTAACATTATAGCTCCAGAAATTTGGCAACTGATCTTTTTCTATATCATGAACTGAAAAATCTGGAAGTATATCTTTAATTTTTACAATTGCTCGTTTATCGATTTGTTTCTTACCGTGATATGGAATTGAATGATCAATACCTATGTCGATAAACTTTTTTCCATCTCTTGGAAAAATAACTCCTTCTCTAACATCTCCTTTTTTTACCTGTTTTGCATCTGATGTGACTGTTTGATTTGGCATTTTAATTGGTGATAATGCTCCTACAAATTGTAGTAATCCTGATTTTGGATACAAGCGCTTTCTAAAATTCTGAGGAGTTTCAAGGAATCTTAAAATTGTTGATAATAATTTTGAATCATTTTCAAATTCTCTTCCGTCTTTGTAAATTATAATATTATTTACCTGAAATATTCCTGCTGCACGTGCTATTTGAAAAATTTTCCTAGTTTTGTTTTCATGTTTCTTTTCATCTTTTAATGATGAATCAGGTATTGCGATAGATAATTTCATTTTAAATCTAGTATATGTAATGTAAAGTGCTTATTTTCCATCAGCTGGATATTTTGATTTTGCACTTGCAGCAAACTTAGTAATTTCTTCATTTTCAATGAATTCAAAAGTTCCTTTCTCTCCGGATATTTTTGACATTTTGATATGTTCAATTCCTTCTTTTGTTTCACTTGAAATGTAGATTGCTGCAATTGCCAATGATGCTGCATCATCTAGTGACATGTCTTCTTTGTAATTTTTTTCTAAGAATTCATTAACTACATCTGAATTTGCACCGATTGATATTGCGTTGTATGAAATGTATGAACCACTTGGGTCTGTCATATACAAATTGGTTCCTGCAGGATCAATTCCTCCTATGATTAATGAAACTCCGATTGGTCTTGCACCACCATACTGTGTATATTGTTGACATTGATCAGCTAAATGTTTTGCAACTGTTTCAACTTCTACCGGTTCATCATATACTAGTTTGTTACTTTGAGAAAATGTTCTTGCTGTATCAATCTGTGAACGTGCATCTGGAATATATCCTGCTGCTGCGGCTCCTATATGATAATCAATTTGAAATATCTTTTGTGGGGTATTGATGATTTGTAATTTTCTTGATTTTTCTTCTACTGCTATAATCACTCCATTTTTTGTTCTGACTCCTACTGCAAGTGCTCCTCTTCTGACCGTCTCGATTGCATATTCTACTTGGTATAATCTTCCATCTGGTGAAAATACTGTGATGGCACGGTCGTAACCTTGTTGTGATGGCATCATGATAAACAATATCCTTGTCATTGTTAATATAACAATTGCGCAAATTTGCCATATGGGGTACAAAGAAAAAATCGTTGTAATCCCTCTAGCTCTAGTTGCAATTGGGATCTTTGGGTCTGCCATATACATGACTGCTTGTAAGCATGCATTCTTCAGCTTTCTTGGATGTTGAAAAAAATACTATCTTGTTTAATCAAATTTAGCAAATTTGTGATATTCTAGTAATAATCTCTTAATTCATGGTACGAGAGATCTCAATTATATCCAAAGATGAACTATCTGAAGATCAAATAAATAAAATAAAATCTTATTTTTCTGACATGCCTGTATCTGAAATATTAATTGGATTAAAATTTGCAAAAAATAGATGGGATGCAAAAGATGCTGGAACTCTGAAAGTTGGCAGAAAAAGTATAATCAATAATGAAGTTCATTCAATAACTGCTGAACAAGCTACTTGGAGATTAAATAATTGGAAATTGATGATTAAGAATTATAGAAAACGTGGTTACAGTTATCCAACTATATCTAGAATTAAGAAATTACTGCAAGAAATTAAGAAAAAAAATTAGATTGCTTCTCTTTCTCTTAGAATATCTTCAACACTATTTCCACTAACTGGTGGTTCTGGCATACTTTGTCTAGTTTGACCTTCAACCATTGCTTGTGCTTCGTCTAGTATTGTTTGTGCTTCTTTGTTAGATGTTGTGAATTCTCCCATTGTTCCTTCGTTGGTAATTGTTGTACCTGTTGCAATATCTCCTAACATGCTTGATAGGTCTTGCATTGATTCTGCAACCTCTGGCATCATTCCTCCTAATGATGTGCTTAATCCCTTGATTAATGACATACATGGGCTTAATGTTACTACTACATCTCCTAACTCGGAAACTGTGTTTAATCTAATCTGAACTTGTTCCATTGATAATTTTGCGTTACTTACAGTCTTGTTATTTTTTCTAATCTCTGCTAATTCTGTTGCATACATTTTTGCATAAGCTTGATTGTTTGTTTTTGTTGCTTCTACGATTTTATCCATAAACATTGAATCTTTTTGTTTTAGTTTTTGTTCGGTTTCTCCTAATTTCACAATTTGTTGTTGTAGCCTTTTTTGTGCTACGTCTAATCTATTTTTTAGTGGGGCATCTGGTTTTACAGTACCCATGAATTTTTGAGATAATGTTTCCTTATTCTTCAATACATTCCATTTTTCTGAAAACGAAACCATGTATGAAACTGAAAAATTTGGCATTTTATAGAACGACTAAAAAAAATTAATCTAAATGGATCAATTTTTCTTAAGTAACTCGTAATTTCATTAGTAATTTCATCCAAAAGTAAATGTGAATATCTCAAAACCAGGGCTTTGAACCTGAATAATTATTTCATGTGGTCCCTCTAGTTGAGAATCTATCAAATTATACAATCTTGGCTCTGAAATTTTGACTGTTCCTTCTGGTGATACATCTTTACCCCTAACCTCTTCTGGGATTTCTTTTCCGTCATATTCTATAAACAATGTCGCACTTTCAGATGCAACAATGTTCACCTGTTTTGCATTAAAATTCAAAACAATCTTTCCTGATTCAGAAATTAATTTCATACCATCATTGTTATTCTTCCACATTCCTTCCATGTAGAAATAATGCTGTTTCATTTTTTCAGGTAATTGGTAAGTTACTATTTGATTTTTTGAAAATCCTTCTTGATTGCCTAATTGATTTCTACCTTCTGCAAAATTAAATCCAAAATATAATTCCGGTGTTCTAAATGTTGCATGTTTGTATTCATCTAAATTTACCAATTCTTTCTTTTCTAATGTATTTCCAAGTGCAACTGATCTTTCTTCTAAAAGTAATTGAATTACTTTTTCTGTTTCTGCATATGCCCCTTCTCCAATGTGATCAAATCTAATGTACCCTTCATGATCTGCAATATACTTTCTTGGCCAATATCTATTTTGAAATTCATTCCACGTTTCTTTATCATTGTCTTGTATTACTGGATATTTTATACCGAATTTTTCAGTTGCGAAAACAACATTATCATATTCTTTTTCAAATTCAAATTCTGGTGTATGTATTCCTACAATTACCAATCCTTCTTCTGAATATTTTTCATCCCATGCTGTAAGATGTGGTAGTGTTCGAATACAATTGATGCAACTATATGTCCAAAAATCATATAGTACAACTTTACCTTCAATATCTTGATCTAATTCTTCTGATGATGTGTTAATGTAACCTGAAATTCCTTTCAATTCTGGAGATGTTCTTAGAAATGTTTTATCTAATGTTGTTATATCATTTGTTGTATTTCTTTTAAGATCAACTTCATCGTAAAAATATGAGATAGACATTACCCCTACTGCAATTATTGCAAAAAATATTGATGCGTATTTGTATTCTTTTTTCATTTTAACTCAATAACAGTAAATCATTTAGAAGTGGAAAGTTTGCAATTAAAACTAACTGATTGAAAAATACCAATATTCCTAATACGATTATTACCATTCCAAACAAAACTGTGTAGTATTTCAAATGTTTACCAATCTTTGAAATTATTCTACTTGATTTTGAAATTAAGGCTCCCATTATCATAAATGGAATTCCCATTCCTATAGAATATGCAAGAAGTAAATTGAATGCTATTCCAGGGGATGTTGCTGCAAGAGTGATTATTGTGCCTAAAATTGGTCCGACACATGGTGTCCAGCCTGCTGCAAAAGCCATTCCAAACAAAAATGATACGGGGAATCTAGCACCTGCACTTTTTGGAAAAATCTTTTTCTCAATATTGAGTATACGAATTTTATGACTTAGAATCATGTATGCCCCGAATCCTATGATGATTATGCCTCCAATCTGATTAAATTCAGATACAATCTGGTTTGCATTTTCATAAAAAATTGAATTTATTGCTACGCCTAATGTAGAAAAAACTACTGAAAATCCAAGTACAAAAAATATTGAATTCAGAAATACATTTGATTTGTTAATAGAAATAACATTATTCTTTGTTTTAACTTCTGATAATGTCGTTCCTGAAATATATGCCAAAAATGCTGGAACCATAGGCAAAATACATGGTGCAAAAAAGGAACCAATTCCTGCTAGAAATGCAATTACTATTGAAATTTCCGTCACACCACTTGTCTGATTTCATTTTATAAAATCATTAACACAAATGAGTTTTTATCCTAGGAATCGTAGTTTTTCATATGAACTCAAGATTTTATGTCGTTATTGGGCTATTGGGTGCTATTGTAGTAGGTGCATTTATTGTTGGTTCTCCGGCAATAGGTGGATTTGATATGATGCGCTAATCATTTTAGGTTAAACTTTCTTTTAGCTTTTTCTAAAATTTGTATGGAATACTCTATTTCTTTATTTGATAACCACCCTGTGATTGAAATTCTAATACGTGCTTGATCCTTTTTTACAGTTGGATATCTTATTGCCTGTGCAAAAATCCCATTAATTCTTAAAAATTTTGAAAACTCCATTGCTTTTTTTTCATTACCGATAATTATCGGAATTATTTGACTTGTAGATGTGGTATGAAGCTCAATCTCTTCTAATCTTTTATGAAAAAGATTAATTTTTTTCCATAATTTCTCTCGGTATATCTCTCGTTTTGAATTAAATCTATTAAGTGAATATTGGTTTATTGATGAAGGTAATGCAGATGTGTAAATGAATGTCTTTGACGTGTTTATGCATAAATCAATTAATTTTTTTCTGCCACAAACATATCCTCCAAAACTTCCCAATCCTTTACTAAGGCTACTCACGTAGAGATCAATTTTCTTTTCAACATCAAAAAAATTTGCTGTTCCTTTACCATCTTTTCCTAGTACAAAATCTCCATGCGCATCATCTACAACTGTAATCATACCATGTTTTTCTGATACTTGGCAAATCTCATTTAATTTTGACCAATCCCCATCCATACTGAAAACTCCTTCAGTGATTAGGATCTTTTTACCTTTAGTTTTTTGAACTTTTCTCTCTAAATCTCCTATGTTATTATGTTTGAAAATTTTAATCTTTGAACCTGATAATTTACATGCTTCAACAATACTTGCATGGTTTAATTCATCACTAAATATCGTATCATGTTTGGTTGCAATTGAAGTAATCATTCCAAGATTTGCCATGTATCCTGTCGGAAAAATAATTGCTTGCTCTTGTGATTTATGTTTTGCAAGTTTTTTTTCTAGTAGTGAAAAACTAGCATCATTTCCTGAAACAAGTCTTGAACTTGACTGGAATTGTGTATGTTTTATTTTACCTGATTTTATTCCAAGATAATCATTTGATGAAAAATTTAATAATTTTCTTCCATCCTGCTTTATGAACTGTTTTTCTACATGACTGTCTTGAAGATTTCGTAATAGATTGTTTTTTTTAATTCCACTTAATTTCTTTTCAAGTGTGCCAAATTTAGGCTTCAAGATCAATCTCTTTTATCATTTTGACATCTTTTTGCATAGAATTTCCATCTAAAGTCAAATATCCTGAACTGATAATTCCATTTGCACCGCTAAGAAGTAACTCCTTTCCATCATCATCCAGATTTACTTCTCTTCCTCCAGATATCTTTATGATACTTTTTGGAAGTAAAAATCTTAAAACTGCAAAGACTCTTAGTATTTCTTCCAAGCTTAATGGAGTTTGTAGTTCTAAAGGAGTTCCTGGAAATGCTACCAATAGATTCACTGTTACTTCTTCTGGATTGAGTTTAGATATTGCTTGAACAAGTTCTTCTCTCTGCTTTCTTGTTTCTCCCATTCCAATTATGCCTCCTGTACAAAGCTCTAATCCTGCTTTTCTTGCAGTGTTCAATGTATCAATTCTATCCTGATATGTATGAGTTGTACAAATTTCTGGAAACTTTGATTCAGATGTTTCTAAATTATGATTATATCTGATTACTCCTAATTCTTTTAATTTTGTTGCCTGCTCAATTGTTAGAAATCCCAAACTACATTCAATTGAGATTCCAACTTTTTCATTTACTTCTTCAATTATGTGACACACCTTTTCAAAATCTTTGTTCGATGGTTCTCTCCATGCTGCAACCAAACAATAAGAGTGTGCACCGGCTTTCTTTGCATCTGTTGCTTGTCTTACTACTTCCTCTGCTGACATTAATTGATATTTGTCAATTCCCGTATCAAAAAATGCGGATTGACTACAGAACGAACAATCTTCACTACAATAATTTTTTTTAATATTTGCTAATTGCTCAACATCAATTTTTGATCCTTGGAATGTACGCGTAATTTCATTTGCAGCATCTGATAATTGACTTAAAATTTTATCATCAACATTGAATAATTGAGTTGTCATTTCTTCAGTTAATTTCTGATTGGAAAGTACCTTGTTTCTACATTCTGTGATCAATTCAGTTTCATTTTGCATATTCAAAATTAAAAAATTCACTAAATAAGCGTTAACTTGTATTTTCTCAATGGTTAACCATTAATTACTCGTAAAAATTATGATTCATATGAAATCGCCTAGTCCTTTATGGCATCCAAATACACAAATGTCTGAATGGACTTCTTTTCCTGAAATAGTATCTGCAAAAGGCATGTGGTTGTATGATTCAAAGGGTGGAAAAATGCTTGATGGAGTTGCAAGTATGTGGTGTAATGTTTGGGGCCATTCAAAGTCTGAATTAGTATCTGAAATCATTAAACAAACAAAAATACTTCAACACACTCCTTTGTTTAATCTCACACATCCATCTGCAGAAAAATTATCTAAAAAACTATTACAACTTAATCCAAAAATGAAATCTGTTTTCTTTTCAGATAATGGCTCCACTGCTATGGAAATTGCAATAAAAATTGCTTTGCAATACTGGCGTAATGTTGGAGAAAATAAAAAAACAAATGTTGCCACCTTAGAAAATGGGTATCATGGTGATACATTTGGTGCAATGTCTGTAGGTTACGTTCCTGAATTTTTCTCTAAATTCCGTTCTAAATTATTCTCCACAATACAATTCCCAGTCCCTCGAACCGTAATTATTGGAAGTAATACAAAAAAATCTTCTAAAGAATACGCAGAATACTGTTTATCAAAAATTGAAGATAAACTTGAAAAAGATAATTCGATTGCAGCATTTGTAATGGAAAGTGGAGCTCAGATGGCCGGAGGCGTTATAATCTATCCAAAAAATTTCCAAAAAAGAATTTCACAAATATGTAAAAAAAATGATGTCTTGTTTGTACTGGATGAAATTGCAACTGGATTTGGCAGATTAGGTTCTATGATTGAATACCAATCTCAAAACTCTACTCCTGATATTGTTTCTTTTGGAAAAATGCTTACAGGAGGATATCAAACGTTTGCTGCGACTCTAACAACCAAAAAAATCAATGATTCATTTCTTGGTGAATTCTCCCAATTCAAACATCTCTTCCATGGTCATACCTATACCGGAAATCCTACGGCTGCGGCTTTATCGTTAAAGAATCTTGAATTATACAAAAAGTATCATCTCATTGAAAAAATCCAAAAAACATCTAAAATTTTCAAAGATAGACTGGATGATATATCAAATTTAGATTTAGTAGGTGAAATTCGTCATCAAGGAATGGTTATGGGAATTGAACTTGTCCAAAATAAAAATTCAAACAAGCCCCTTTCTTCCAATATTTCTATTAACAAACTGGTATTTGAAGAAGGTAGAAAACATCAAATTTATTTCAGAACGTTAGGAAATATCATAATGCTTGTTCCTCCACTAGATATTTCTCAAAAAGATCTTAATTTCTTGATTGATGGCACCATATCTACAATCAAATCATTATCTAGGAAGTTATGATGAATTCTATTTTTGTTACTGGAACTGATACTGATGTTGGAAAAACATGTGTTAGCGCGGCAATGGCAAATTATTTTCGTGAAAAGAATATTGATGTTGGAGTTATGAAACCATTTGCATCAGGTTACAAAGCAACAGCTGATTCTGTATCTGAAGATGTTGAAATTTTAATGAAATATTCTCAAACACATGATTCTATTGATCTTGTCAATCCATATTATTTTGAAATTCCTACCTCGCCATATGATGCATGTAAACAACTTAATCTTGAAATTGACATCTCTAAGGTAATTGATTCATACACACAACTTGCTTCCATTCACGATATGGTTATTGTTGAAGGAATAGGTGGTATAATGACTCCTATATCTAAAAATTATTTTGTTTCTGATTTAATCTCTGATCTTAATTTAGAATCAATTATTGTCACGGGTACGAAGATTGGTTCTGTAAATCATTCAATGCTCACGTATGAGCATGCACGTCAGAAAAATTTGAAGTTTAAGGGATTCATAATTAACCAAAATGTTGCTGATGGTTATGATTTGTCTAATATGAAACATCAGATATTTGGTTTAACTGGGCACAAAGTTTTTGGTGCAATTCCGTATGTTGAACCATTTAGTATAGAACCATACATTGCAACTTTCCCTAATTTTGTTGACGTCTCAAAATTAGGTCTTGAAAATATTTAATTTGTTAATCTTCCTTGATTTAACAAAATTTTGAGCATCTTTAACAAATTCGCCAAATGAATTTCTCTCTATGGCATATGCAGATTGTGATATGTTCATAATCTCTTTTGAAATTATCCAGATGTTTGAATCCTTTTTTTGAATTTTTTTAATTTCTTGAATTCTTTCATTTATTTGCATACTATCTGATGTTTTAGCAAAAAATATCACTATTGCATTATCATTATTTTTTCGTAATTCTTCTAAATTTGGAATTATCATATCTAACTCAATATTTTCAAAAGAAATTTTTCTTTGACTAGGAATTAGCATTTCTGTGAATAAATAATGTGTAAAACTTTCTGCCAGTGTGCCATATTTTTCATATTCTTCAATTGATTTTACATCTTGTATGACGGGTTCACAGATCTTTTCAAATAATTCTGAAAACTCACCATTTAGCAGTAATTGATGTATCTGTTCTTCCCCTACATTCGCTATATTTTCATATAATGTATCTTTAATTGGAGAATTTTCACTCATCTGATCATTCAATGAATGCGTATCTTCTTTCTCCTCTTTTGTCTGAGGAAATATTTTCTACATGTTCTAAAACAAATTCTTTTCTTGCGCTAAGCAATGATTGGTTTGGTTCAAGTTTATTTTCATGGAGCTCTTCATAGTCTTCCAAGCTTAGTTTTTGTCTTTCACCAATCTCAGTTTCCAAGTTCATTTCTTTTACTATTGATAGATGTTCTGGTTTTATGACGCCGCTGAAAACCATTGCACTACTTCCGCTTCCATATGATGCAAATCCAAAGCGTTTTCCTTCTAGATTCACTCCTTTCTGAAATTCATATTCCAAACAACTTCTAAATCCAAGATATAATGATGCAGTATAGAGATTTCCGATACTCTTTGATGCTATGAGTGAACTTGCAACCTTGTTTTCATAAATTTCTTGATATGTGTTGGTTTTTGCAAATCTTTTTGTAAATTCACTATCTTTTGTCATAAATTCTGAATCTGCAATTATGGATTCAATTGTTCCACGAGGATCTTTAGGAACTGGTTCTTCCATACCCACTTCGGCAATTACTTCTTTCCATTTTGGTGTATTTCTCAATTCATGTCTTACGAGATATGCTAATGCCTTCTTGCCCATGTTACTATATGGCAAATGCATATTGAAATAATCTATATGATCTAACATGCTTTGACCCTCTTTCATATCTATTAATCCAGTTTTGAGTGCCTTTCTCTTGTAATCATTTAGTGCATTTTTTACTTGAATTAGATACAACAAATTGGAATATTGTCCGTGTACAATTGGGGTTTCTTTTCCAAATGGTCTGTAAAAGTCATATTCATTTTTAATTGATGTAGAAGTAACTTTAGGATCAAATTCTAAAAGTCTTGGTGAATCGTTTAATAACATTGCAACTGCTCCTCCGCCCTGTGTCATTTCTCCACTAGAACCTAAATCATATTTTGCAATATCTGATACAACTACCAGGGCATATTTTTCTTCAGATTCGCCTGCACGTATCCAATTTGTATTGTCATACAATGCATATGAGCCACTAACACATGCAAATTTACATTCAATTCCTCCACAGTGTTGAAATGATCCTGCACCGTAGACTTGTTCTAACATTCCAATAACATAGGAATTCATGGCTTTTGATTCATCAAATGATGATTCTGTTGCTACATACAATCGTCCAATTTGTTCTGGTGATAATTTATTTTTCTGCATAATTTTCAAACATGCATTTGCAGCTAAACATGCTGGGTCTTGATTAGAATCCACAATTGCCATTTTTGAAACACCCAATCCTTTTACTAATTTTTGAGGGTCGAGACCTCTTGCTTCTGCAAAATCTCCTGCATCCATGAATAATCGTGGAATGTAAATTGAGATATCATCTATTCCTGCTGCCAATAGCTATGCCTCATGATGTGGGTATATAAGATTTCTAGGGTAAATATGATTTACGTACTGATAAAAATTCTGGCGATCTTATTAATAGTATTTGAAATTTTCTAAGTATCTAGCATTGAATTAAAGATTCTTTCAAACACTTCGAATGGTTGAGCGCCAGAAATTGTTTGAACCTGTTGACTGTTAGTTGAAATTACAAAAAATGCAGGAGTGCCAGTAAGACCTAGGGATTGTGCATCAGAATTACTATTTGCAATTAAATTTTGATATTTTAATTCATTATTACAGTCCATAAATTGATTCATATTCAAATTATTTTCTTGTGCAAATCTAACAACATTCTCTTGTCCGGCCCATCCAGTCTCTTCTCCATCCCAATTGTTATACAATGTATTATGATACTCCCAGAATTTTCCTTGTTCGCCTGCACAATGTGCTGCATGTGCTGCAACAACGGAGTCAGGTCCAATTATTGTGTAATCTTTGAAAATGACATTGACTTTACCTTCCATCACATAGTTTTCAAAAATCTTATGTTCTGTATTATGGAAGTATACATTACAAAAATGACATTGATAGTCTCCAAATTCAACTAATGTGATTTCAGCATTTGGATTTCCAAGTATTGGGGAACTATTATCAAAAAATGTCTCCATTGTAATTTGTACAGGTTCAATTTGTTCTTCTACCAATTGTTTTTCTATCAAAGGTTCTGGTGTCCCAGATAAACCTCCAATTCCAAATACCACGACAGCAATGCATATTCCTGAAACAATTGCACCAATTGTTAAAGATGGTACATGTAACATTTGTTTATTATTATTTTTTGGAGAATCTTTCTTTTCTGAAATTGTATAATCTTTTCCCTCTATTGAAAATGTAAAATCTTTATCGGAATCTTTTGTTTCCACAAAAAAATGACTAAATCATGTGATTTAATCCTTCCATTAATTATAAAAGACTGGATTCTCTAGCAATTATTGATGAAGAAAGTCTTTGTCAATGGCTATGGTTCAATTGGCAGTCGTATAATTCAATTTATCAAAGATGATCCTGAAATTGAACTAGTCGGAGTAGGAAAATATTCTCCAGATTCAAAAGTAACTGACGCCATAAACCGAGGATTCAAAGTATATGTGCCTGAAAAAAATCAAAATGCATTCTCTGATTTTACCATAACTGGAAACATCGAAGCTGCATTAGATGAATCAGATTTGGTTATTGATGCATCTCCTGGCGGAGTGGGTTTTAAAAATAAAAAATTATTTTATGAGCCTAGAGATATTTTATCAATTTATCAGGGTGGAGAAACAATCGATGGAGAAAACGCTGTTTCTGATTTATTGTTTAATTCAAAGGTAAACTATGCAGATGCAATTGGGAAAAAACATGTCATGCAAGGTAGCTGTAATGTTACCGGTATGGGTCGAATCTTAGAACCATTGCGAAAAAATTTTGGAAATTCAATTAAAAGATTTGATGTTACGCTTGTGAGAAGATGGGCAGATATTGAACAAACCGATGAATCAGTTACAGATACGATTGAACTAACACAGAGTCCACATCACGGGGACGATGTAAAATCATATTTTGGTAAAGAATCTCCGTTGTTTGTTCGTGCAATTAAAGTTCCTACACGACAAATGCATTTACACATAATGGATATAAGATTTAAAGAGACTGCACCATCTGTAGATGAAATACATGGTATATTCAAAAATGAATATGGTGTTGCAACATTATGGAATGCCAAAGGAACTAAAGATATAAGAGATTTTGCAGAAAAATTAAACTTTGGTTTTAAAGATACTAACATGATTCACATACATGCTAACATGACACAAAAAATTGACGATACAATTCAGATTATGTATTCAGACGATCAAACCGGAATTGTGATTCCTGAAAATCATATGTTGTTACAAGCAATGTTGTTTGAAAAATCACATGAGGATGCTGTAAAACATACAGAAAAACTGTTCAACATGTCTGAGAAAAAAAGACTTTTGGAATCTAATTTTAGCAAAGAATAATTATTTTATTTTCTCTATTCTGATTTTGTCAGGTTTATTTTTTGAAACTTTTTCTATCATTATTCTTAATGACTCAATCTCAATTTTATCTCCCTCTTTTGGAATGTCTCGCAATTTTTCATGTAGCAGTCCATTTAATCGTGAATAATCATCCCCTTCAGGAATATTTGTTTTGAAAATCTCATTAATTTTATCAATTTCAATATCTCCATTTGTTAAAATTACATCGTTTCCTTCATTCTGAAATACTTGTTGAACCGTATCTTTCTCATCATGAATTTCACCTACAATTTCTTCAAGTAAATCTTCTAATGTCACACATCCTTCTACTCCACCAAATTCATCTACTACAATTGCCATGTGAGTTTGTCTGCCTTGCATCTCTTTTAGTAAATCACTAACACGTTTTTCTTGAGATACAAAAATTGGGTCTCGCATAATTTCTTCAAGGGATATCACTTTCTCATCATTTTCTAATGTTTTTAGCACATCTCTAACATGTACAATTCCTGTGATATTATCACTATTCTCAGAAAAAACTGGAATTCTAGAAAAGCCACTGTTATTAATTTCAGGCAATGCTTCAAACAACATCTTTTTAGAATTCAATGTGAACATTTTTGTTCTCGGTGTCATAACTGAACGAATTACTATGTCATCAAAATTTAGTGCACCGTGTACTAATTCACTTTCTTGTTTTTCTATTGCTTTATCTTTTAATCCTTGATCAATCACTCCTTTAATCTCATCTTCCGTTAATCCTGGAGGGTTATCGCTACTTCCTGTTAGACGAATAATTCCTTTGGTTATTGCTTCTAAGATCCTAACAATCGGATAAAATGCATAGCTGAATGCCAATAATACTGGACTATACCTAGTTGCAATCTTTGCTGCGTTAGCATTACAGTATGTCTTTGGTGTTATTTCTCCAAAAACTAGTATCAAAAATGTCATAATTCCAATTACTATGGCTAATCCATCGTTTCCAAATATTTTTAATGCAATATCGGTTGCTATTGCAGTTGATGCAACATTAACTAAATTATTTCCTAGATTAACACTGGCCATCATGCGACTAGGATTTGTTTTTAATTTTAGAAGTGATGACGCACCTTTTACCTTGTCTTTTACCATCTGTTCAATCTTTGATAATCTAACTCCTACCAAAGCTACTTCTAATCCACTAAAGAAGCCAGAAAGCCCAATCAAAACTACCAGCAAAGGTATTTCAAATTCTAATTGCATTTGATAACCTCTAATAATTTTGTTTTATTGATATAAACACTGCATATCATATATTGTAGTTACACCACATTTTCAGATTAATCTAATTTGTATATGGTTTCTATTAAACCCTTGAGATTAAGTAAAATTGATTTTCTCCAATCTGAGCCTAAATCTTTGGTGGTCTTGCAAATTTATTTGAAGGATCGTTATGATAATCGATTGGAAGTAAAGGTTCTTTTTGTCGTCCTGTTAAAATTCCTACTACTTTGTCATCTTTTTTAATCACACCTTTATCACGTAATTTCTTTATGCCTGCAACTGATGCTCCTGACGCCATTTCACAATCAAATCCGTTTAATCCTACTACTGACATTCCATCGAGCATTTCTTTATCGGTAACTTCTTCTACAATTCCATTTGTAAATTCTAAAGCACGTAGTCCTTTTGCAACGTTTGAAGGTTTACCAATTTGTATTGCAGTTGCTTTAGTCTTTGGTTTAAGATTTTCATCTTTACTCATTTCATCATAGAATCTTCGTATTAATTCAAAATTAGGTGCGCCCTCATTCCATCGTAATTTTTCTTCATCAAAAATTCCGTTAAATAATTGATAGAGTGTGTTAGCTCCACTTGCATTAATTACGGCTATTCGTGGAATTTTTTTAATCCATCCCCATTCATATAATTCCATTAAACTTTTTCCACAACTTGATGTATTCCCTAATGCACCTCCTGGATAAACCAACCAATCCGGTACCTCCCAATTTAGATATTCAAGCGCTCTATATGGAATTGTTTTTTGACCTTCAATTCTAAATGGATTTACTGAATTTACTGTATAACTTCCAGGTTCTTCTGCTGCTTCTAATGATTTTGTAAATGCATCATCAAAGTTTCCATTAACTTTTACCATCTGAGTTCCAAATTGATATGCTTGGCTTAATTTTCCTGGGGCTATTTGTCCATCTGGAATGTAAACATCACATTCCATGTTTTCATTTGCTGCAAACATTCCTGCTGATGCAGAGGTATTACCTGTAGACGCACAAATAATTTTTTTTGCACCCATCATTTTTCCATGAGTAACTGCTGCAGACATTCCATTATCTTTAAACGAACCACTTGGATTGTATCCTTCTGGTTGAAATACTACGTTTTCATTATCAAGACCAACAAATTCTGCAACTTTGCTCATATGATATGGTTTTGATTGTCTTCCTTCTGCGCCGTCTAGTGATACTAGATATTTTGAACACTGTTCGATGTCTTCTGTTTCAATTTCACAAAAATTTAATAATTCTCTAAATCGCCACACACCACTTTCATTGTAAATACTTCCTTGTGGATTTCTTCTTTCGTAAAATACCTCTTTCAAGCTTGAACTTGGTTTATTTTCATATTTTACATCAAGCAAGAAATTGCATGAATCACACTTTATGGCTAGTGATTTTATGGAATATGTTTTCCCACAATTTGGATTAATACATACAAGTTTGGCTTTTTGTTGCATGATTCTACCCATAATTTGCTACTAATTTAAAGGCTGGATTGATATTCTTCACCTCATATTTTCATAAAATTCACCAAGTAAAGATTTAGAACTAATTTTTAATTAGATATATCATGGTGATTGTTGATGAATATTTTCATGATCTTATGAAGAAAATTCTAAACAGCTATGATATAATTAAAAATCTAGAAGATTCTAAAGAAGATTTTCTAATTTTAGATGTTGAATTGTCTAAAATTAATGGACTGTTGAAAGTGTTACTTAGAAAATCCGATGAATTTTCTGATAAAAATAGTGAATTTTCGAAATTGAAGAAAAAAATTCAAAATTATTTTCAAAATTATTATTTTGTTGAAGAACTTGAAAAAATGAAAGAAATCTATTCCGAAGATCCATTGAGAGTAAAACATATCAGAAATTCTATAGTTAAATCACTTCAGGATGAAAAAATGATTTTTAGAATTTATGACATTGCAAATGATTTGAAATAATTATTTTTTCTTTTTTGAAATTTTAGAATCTTTATCTTTTATCTGTTTTTCAACTTCTGATTTTTTATCTTCGACTGCTTTGAAAACTTCTTGTATTAATCCATCTAGATGTCCATCGGAAATTTCGGGGGATACTGATTCTGAAATATTATTAATTGCTGCAGAAATTTCTGAACTTACTTGTTCAAAACTCTCAGGATCTTCTGCTGCTGTTGCATATAGAGCTTTTAGATTATCAACCTGATTTAATACCTGATCTGTTAAAGTTAGCTTATACTCCGAACCATCTACCAAGATATCTTTTGTTATCATAAAATTTGTTCAAAAAGTAGGTTCTTAAAGTTTCTGACTCTCAAAACACTATCATGTCGAGAGCTGCGGCGTCACTTACTAACGTGGTATGTCTCGAATTTATGACATATCCGTTCTTGATTTCTTTTGTTGGTACCCATCTGTTTGTTGATGTATAATGCCTATCTTCTATCAGCTTTTGCTCTACTGCTTCGATATCTAGTTCACCTTCTTCAACTTTCTGTGATTCTAGATGTTTTATTGTGATTAGGATTTTATTCACTTTGACTCTATCCCCAAATTTCCATTGTGATGGTGCGGTCTCATCTGATACTTCGACCACCTTAATCTTCATCTCTTTTGTGCCTAGAACGTTTTTACTAACAAGCATACGTTCGTCTATGAAATCTGAGAAGCTCATACTATTTTCAATATTTTGTCATTAATAAACAAAGACAAATTCTCTTCAATATAGTGCCAATATCATTTTGAAATTATTTTTTGGTATTTGGATTTGAAAGGCATTGGATAGTCTTTTAAATTCAATTTTTTCTTCTCACCTTGAATTAATGCATACGTTGTACCGTCATATTTGCATACTATGTCAATTGGATCTTTCTTTGCATTCCATATCTTGTAAAATTCTCTTAATTCTCTTTTTTCGTACTTTCCTACTCCTATTCTTTTCTTTGATAAAAATTTGAATGCTAAAATAACTTTTCGAGTTTTGTATACTGTAAAATTATTGGTCCAACTTAGGCATCGAATAATCTGGTCAAATGGAACTGTTAATGTAGTACCGGTCCCAGATTTTGCTTCTATTGTGAATATTATGCTATCTATGTTATTGACACACAAGATGTCGGGTAATGCAACGCTGGGAGATCCTAGTCTAAATGCTTTCCAATCATCCATTTTATTGAATCGTTTAACTAGCGTATCTTCCCAATTATAGCCTCGCTGTCTCCGCGTTTGTGCTATTTTTTTAAAATTAAGTGATTTTGTCTTATTTACAATTTTTAAATTTGATTTCATACCAATACGTTTGTCTTATTGAATATAGTAATACAGGTTATTGTCTAATGACCTATTGCTAATTGTTTTCAACGATGAATGAATAATGAGGTTTGGAATCAAATGACACATTCATTGTAACACTTTGTCCTGTTTTTGGTATTGATGTGGATGAAATCTCGCCCATAATCCGTATACCGTAATCAATTTCTACTAGCCCAAAATAAGTAGAATCTTTTTTTGAAAATTCAATGATTTTTCCAAGATTTTTTGATTTTTTCCATTCAACTTCATTAAAACATACATGACAGATTTCATTAGGGGGCCATATCTTTTCATCACATTTTTCACAGTAAGATATTTGAAAAATACCTTGTTTCAATTGTTCTTCAAAAAATGTCAATTTTCTAATACCACGACCGAGCTTGAAGTTCCTGCTGCAGACATATTATGAATTAATCCTGTTTTCAAATTAGAAATTTGCCGTTTTTCAGATTTGCCTTGAAGCTGAGTTGCAATTTCTATTGTTTGTGATATTCCTGTTGCTCCTAACGGATGTCCTGCCCCAATCAATCCCCCTCGAGGGTTTATCATTCTATTTTCAGTATTGAATAAATCTCTGACAAATTCTCCACTTTTGTCACTAGCCGTAATTCCTAATTCAGAAATTGCCATTAATTCACAAACCGAAAATGCATCATGTACTTCTGCAACATTGACATCATTCGGTCCAATTTTTGCCATTTTGTATGCCGTTTTTGCGGCAATTCGCGTACTTTCAATTTCTTCAAGAATGTTTTTTGTAAAACTTGCAGATGTAGTTTTTTGCCCAATTCCTTTAATCCAAATTGGTTGATCAGAAATTGTTTTTGCTTTTTCTTCAGATGCCAATAAAATTGATGAACTACCAGAACATGAACGTGAACAATCTAAAATTCTTAGGTCATCCGTAATCTGTTTTGAATTCATAACTTCAGATATAGTTCGAGGTTCGTTACTATATGCAAATGGATTATCCATTGCTTGTTTATGATTTTTGGCAGATACTATTGCAAGTTCTTCTTCAGTGATTTGAAATTTTCTTTTATAAGATTTGGTAAGCATAGATGCCCAATAAATTGGATGTTCAAAACTCCCTCGTGATTTATCCCATTCTAAAATCTGACCAGGATTAGTTGCAGATTCTACTCCTGAAATTAAAATTATATCTGCCAATCCTGAAAATATGTATGCATATCCTGAGATGAGTGCATTTGTTCCAGAGCTGCAAAGATGTTCTATTGAATGTGAAATTTTTGGCTGTATCCCCATCGTTTCTGATAAAATTGCACCTAGATATTTCGAATTATTGTTTGTGGATACAAGAACCCCTTCGACATCTTTAGGTTCACAATTTCTTACAGATTGAATACAATTTTTAGTTGATTCAAAAAGTAATTTTTCAACATCTCCATCATCTTTAGAAAACTTTGTTTGTCCTGTACCTACTATTGCCACATCATTCATTTGATTCTCCTGAAAAAGTTTTTGTTAATAATTCAAATGATTCGTTCACATTGCCTATAGGATTGAACTGAATGATGGGTAAATCAATTCCCACATCTCTAAAAGCATCTAATTTTTTTACTGCCGTGGCAGGAGTACCTGCAATACATAAATCGTCTAACATTTTTTCTGGTATCAATTCTTGTAAACCATCTAACCCATTTTTCTTATACTCTTCATTAATGATCTTTACCTCATCAGAATATCCGGTTGATTGTAAAAATTCACGATAAATTTTTCCTACGGCAATGTAAAAACTAAGAGTTTTCTTTGCACGATTTCTAGATTTTTCTTCATCTTCATGAATGCATGTAATTATCTGTAATGCAGTATCGATTTTTTTCTTTCTTTGCATTTTTGATATTGTTTCTTTCATTTCATTTTTTGGTCTTAAATAAAATATCACTCCATCTGCAATATCCCATGTCATTTCAACCATTTTTTGATTAATAGCAGCAAGATAAATTGGAATTTCTTTTCTTATTGGTTTTGTTAATAATGAAAAATCTTTCAGAGTGAATATTTTTCCAGAATAATTTATTTTTTCACCTTGTAATGCTAAACGTATAATCTCTACATACTCTTTCATTCTTTGAACCGGTGCATCAAAAGAATTTCCATGAAAATTTTCTACAATTGGCACACTACTTGTACCCAATCCCAGTATCAATCTTCCGTTAGAAATAGTATCTACAGTTGATGCACCCATTGCAATCAAACTTGGACTTCTGGAATAGATGTTAATTATTGATGAACCAATTTTTGAAAATGTGTTTTCTTTCGATGCTAGTCCGAGCATAGAAAAATTTTCCATGCCCCATGTTTCGGGAATCCATTCGACTTCTGGTTTTATTTCATTTAGTTTACGTGAGCATTCTAAAACCTCCTCGATGGAAAGCAATGAACCTAAACTGTAAGATAATCGTCTCATTTGAAATATTTAGAATATTTTTTTGATTTTATTTCTTTTGAACATTCTTCTATGTCTTTATGAGAATCAATTGAAAACCATAGTGCATTTTTGAATTTAATCGTCTCAAGTGTCTTATTTTTTGCCATTTTTGGAAAAACAATACCTTCTAAACTGCCTTTTCTAGGAATTATTTTTTCAATATTCATTGATAGATGATATATTCCAGGGTTCATCCAAACATCAGTTACATCTTTTTTTTCATTAAATTTTAAAATTTTATTATTTCGGATATCCATGGTGCCAAATTTTGTTTTCAGTTCATTGGCTGCAATTGTATTTGGTTTTTTAAGAATTTTTTTTAGATCAATGTTTGTAACGATATCTCCATTTAATACCACAAATGATTCTTCATCAACAAATCTTAATGCTTTTTTTACTGCCCCGCCAGTACCTAGTGGTGTTTTTTCAATTGAAAATGATATCTCACATCCAAAATTTTTTTTCTTTTTAAGAAATTTTTCTATAAGGTCCGATTTGTAACCACTAGAAATTATAATTTCGGTGATTCCATATTTTTTAAGATATTTTATGGTTCGTTCTATGAGTGGTTTATTATTTATTGGAATCAATGGTTTTGGAATTTTATCTGTAATTGGACGTAATCTTTTTCCTCTTCCTCCTGCTAAAATTATTGCTTTCATAATGTTTGTTAATTTTTTCTATTTTTTAACGTATACTAATCTATATGATCATCTCAAATGCGGTTAATCCAAAGAAATAACCTATCAATACCATGGTAACACCCCATGAACACGAACCTAGTATAGTATATGCCAAAAATTTCTTTACGCTCATTTTCAGTAATCCTGCAGGAACAGAAATCATTTCTCTAAATACTGGAACCATTCTACCAAACAAAACTGCTTTGTCCCCATATTTTTCAAACCATCTTTCTACCTTTTCTAATTTCTTTTCAGAAATTCTAAACTTACCTAGGTATCTCAATAATGCGGTTCGTCCTAATTTTAGAGCGATTAGATAAATTACTGTTGAACCAATTGATGCACCCAATCCTCCAACAATACCTAACAACACTGCTTCTGCAACACTTAATCCATTTTGTGATGCAATGAACCCTGCAGTAGGAAATACGGCCATAGTGGGAATTGGAGGAATGATTGTTTCAAGTAATGCAGCAAGAAATACACCTGTGTACAAATATTCAGAAAGTAAATCTGCTATCCATTGAACTAATGCTTGTAATTCACTCATTGTCTTTTTTCTCAGTTATGTAGTAATGCAATTCTGTGTAACATTCTTTGCAATATTCTTCAAATTTGGTATGTTCGCAATCATAACCTTTACTAGTATTTTGTCCACATTTTTCACATTTAGGCATGCGAAATCTAGTTTGATGACTTCTTTATCTTTATTGCACCTAATGCAATTTGGAAAATTCCTGGAGCGAATAACATTGCTACTGATGCCATAGGATCTCTATCAGTTCCTTCAGGTGCAGCAGTTCCGACCATTGCTACGCCTCCAATTAGAATCAAAACACCTGCAATGATTATCATTCCACCTAGTCCTTTTGATGGTTCTTTTAGTGATATGAAAAATGCAATAATTGGTAAAAGTAGTGCAGGAGCGCCTAATCCCATGCCTCTTTGCATGTCATCTAATGGCAAAAATCCATCACTTTTTCCTCCTTCGCCACCCATACTTGCAGCGACGTCTGCACCGTAAAGTACTAGGAGTCCTATTGCGATTCCTGTAATTATCAATGATGCTTTTAGTGCCATGATGATTTCTGATATCAAGTATTAATAAAACTATTCAAAAATATTCGAAATAATACTAGGATTCTTTTGGTTCTATAACCAAATTTTTCTTTAGATCTTCAACTTGTTTAAGCAATTCCTCCATGCCTCTATTTTCTACATCAACTATATTCACATGTCCAATTTTACGTTGTGGTTTTGATTCTAATTTGCCATACATTTTCAGATGGATGTTGTCCTGTTTTTTGAATAACACATTGTATTCTCCTTGAAATGTTTTTGGCCCTAAGATATTGTACATTATTGTAGGAGTTTTAATTGATGAATCTCCTAATTCCATTCCTAGAATTGCCCGTAAATGTTGTTCAAATTGAGATGTATTGCATGATTGTAATGTATGGTGACCTGAATTATGAACTCGAGGTGCAATTTCATTAATTAAAATCTCATCATCAGATGTAACAAACATTTCTATTCCAAAAACCCCTGCTCCATGTAACACTTCCATTGTTTTTTCAGCAATTTTTTCTGCTTCCTTTCTAACCGTCTCTGAAACTCTTCCAGGCGCAATTGTTGTTCTTAAAATATTATTTTCATGAATATTTTCTACTACAGGATATGTTGAAATTTCACCCTTTGTATTTCTTGCAGCTATGACTGAAACTTCTTTTTCAAATTTAACAAATTTTTCTACCATTAGAGTTTTTCCTGAAAACAAATCTAAAGCATCGTCTATTTCAGATTTTGAATTAATTTTATAATTCCCTCGCCCATCGTATGCATCTCTTCGAGTTTTTAGTAACAATGGGAGGCCCATTTTATCTATCATTTGATTCAGTTCTTCTTTATTTTCAATTTTTTCAAATTCTGCGACTGCAATGCCATTTTTTTGTAAGAATTGTTTTTGAAGTAATTTATCTTGAATAATTCTTAATGTATCTGGTGAAGGATTTATCTCTGTATTTTCTTCTAATTTTTTTAATACATCACTATTTCCAGATTCAATTTCATATGTTATAATGTCTGATAATTCTGATAATTTTTTTATCGCATCTTCATCTTTGAAATCTGCAATGATTTGCTGTGCGCCAACTTTTGCAGCAGGGCAATTTTCAGTAGGATCTAAAACTATTATTTTTGAAATATCATCTAAATTTTGTGCGGCTTCTGTAAGCATCATTCCTAACTGTCCACCACCAATTATCCCTAGAGTTTTACTCATAACGTTCAACAAATATTGTATTACTAATAGTTTAGCGAAATTTTTTGATTGAAATTGTTTAAAAATAGCCAAAAGCATGAAAAAATATTGGTTACAAAAAAGCCTCTCGTTGGAATAATTATGGGTTCTAGTTCAGATAGCCGCATCATGCATGGTGCTGCAGAGATATTGGATTCTTTCTCCATACCTCATGAAGATCAAATAATTTCTGCACATCGAACTCCTGAAAGATTAAACGAATATGCTAAACATGCTGAAAAAAGTAAATTCAAGGTAATAATTGCAGGTGCCGGAGGGGCTGCACATCTTCCAGGAATGATTGCATCACATACTACAATTCCTGTAATCGGAGTTCCCATAATGGTGTATAATGATAAGCAAATGAAAAAAACTGACAAAAACAAATATTCTGCATTTGGCGGATTGGATTCTCTTTTATCAATTTCGGAGATGCCTACAGGCTCTCCTGTCGTAGCTGTAGGGGTGAATAAGGCTTCAAATGCAGGAATTTATGCATTAAAAATTCTTGGAAATTCTTATCCAGAAATTAAAACAAAATTAAAAAAACATAAGTTTGACCAATATACTTCTGTTCTTAAAGAATCTGAAGAACTAAAAAAATTAGGTTTAACAAAATTTGTTAAAAAGAAATTTCGTTAAGATATTATCTCAAATTTAATATCTTTTCCTTGAAGATGGTTGATTAATTCATTTGATTGATTCTGATCTTCAGTTTCCAAGCTTATTGTAACTCCTGCGGAACCTGCACTCACATCGGTACTTAATCTGTCATGAATTACTTCTACAATGTTTACATTAATTGATGATATTTCATCAACTAATTCTTTCAATGCTCCTGGTTTATCTTTTAAAAGAACTGAAATTTTTAACATTCTTCCCATTCCGGAAAGTCCTTTGGATACAATTTGCCCTAAAAGATACATGTCAATATTACCTCCACATAAAATTGGGACTACTGTTTTACCAGATTCGGGTTTATGTTTTAAAATATATGCCAATGCCACGGCACCTGCAGGTTCAACTACTGCTTTTGAACGTTCCATTAAAAGAAACATTGCATTAATGATATCACTATCATCAACTGTGACAATTTCATCAATTTGATGCCTTACGACTCCGAAAGTAATTTTTCCAGGTGTTTTTACTGAAATTCCATCAGCGATAGTTGAATTACCCTTTACGGTCTGCAGTGATTTCTTTTCAAACGATTCTTTCATAGAAGGATATGAGCTTGATTCAACTCCAATTATGCGTACATTAGGATTTTTTTCTTTCACTGCCAGTATTATTCCTGCAACAAGTCCTCCACCTCCAATTGGAACGTAGATTTCATCCACATTGGGCAGTTGCTCCATTATTTCTAAACCAATAACTCCTTGCCCCGCTATAACATGTGGATCATCAAATGCATGAATAATTGTTGCATTTGTCTCAGAGGATATTTTTTGTGCATATTCCCAAGATTCGTCATACGTGGATCCTTCCAATACTACTTTAGCACCATATCCTTTAGTCGCTGCTACTTTTGCAGGTGATGCAGTTTTTGGCATTACGATGGTACAGGGTATATTTTCAATACTTGATGCAAATGCAACTCCTTGAGAATGGTTTCCAGCAGATGCAGCAACGACTCCTTTGCTCTTCTGTTCATCTGTCAGCGATTTGATTTTGTAATATGCGCCACGAATTTTGAATGAACCTGTCTTTTGCTCATATTCATTTTTTAAAAAAACTTTAGCTCCACAAATTTTGCTAAATGTTTCTGAAAATTCTAAATTTGTTTTTCTAATTATCTTACTTTGTGTTTCTTGTGCTTTCTTCACATCATCATAGGTTATCGTCATGGAATTGTTGCACATTACTTACATAATTAATTGTTCGAAATGAAACATTTTTTCAGATCTGTGCCTATATTTTTCATAATCCCTAAATACATGCGATCAAGACGTTAATTATTAGTCAAGAGGTACAGCTCCCCAAGGCATTAAGCCTCTGTACCCTTGATTAAGAATTTATTCTAAAACAACATTCAATATTTTTGTAATATTTTGTTTGATTAGCAATTTATTTTGTTCATCTATTAGAGTTGCATCTACCAATCCTTGCTTTGTTCCGCCATCCACATATTCTAAATCTATATTGCATAAACAACCTTCCTCGCCATTAACAAGCTTTTGCTCATCAATAATTACGGACGTCGTATGGAATGTTTCTATCAGTAAATTATCTAATTCTTTGAATAATTGATTTTTCTGTCCTTGTATATCGATTACTTCGGGTTGAGAATCATCTATCATGTTTTTAATTTTTTTAGCTAATTCATCATCATTATAAAATAATTCAAATAATTCTTGTTTTGGCATGTCTTTAAATCCTAATTCATTTAATTTTTCAATAATCAAACGATCACTTTCTTCTTCATATTTTGATTCAGAATTTCCACCAGCATTAATTAATTCAGCTAATCTTTTCTGTAAATCAATTACTTTTTGAATTGGTTTGTAATACAATAAAACATGATATTGTAGGGATATATGTAATGATAAAATATAATTTCCAAGTTTTATTTCTGATTTAATGAATATACGTCTCAAGTCTTCATCTGACGAATATGTAACTCCTTGTGAATTCCATTCGGAAATATGTGATTCAAATCTTCCTAAGAAAGTTTCAATATTTTTTATATCAAATGTTTCAACTTTTTTGATTGTACTATCCCCTAACATTACATCACATGATACACTTCTTGTTTCATGTGAGATTTTTTTTAGAAATGAATTTTGAATATCTTCGTTAATTTTATTTAATTCTAAAAAGAACTCATTATTTGTAGGATTACCTATTCTCATATGATTTCTTTTAATTACTTCCTTAAATTGTAATCATTTATGGAAATATATTCCAAGAATGTATGCGAATTAAAATATGAGTTTGTAAATGCATACAAAGGTAATAGTCATACTACGGAAATATTGCCAAATATGCCTGCGGAATCATTTGTCATAAATGAAAAACAACTCTCATTGTTACATGAATTTCTTAATGTGAATCCGATTTATTCTAATCATATAGTTGAAAAAATTTCGGGAGTAGATTACACAATTTTTGAAGGTGATTTGAATAATTATTGGATTGATAGTATTAAACACGATGCAAGTTATGCTCCATTCTATCCTACCTGGATATTATCTGCATGGGGATTGGCCCTAGCTGCAAAAAATTTAGGATTTGAGCAAATCGTAGACATAGGGTCTGGAGATGGAAGGATAGCCTACTGTGGCAAAACATCAGGATTAGAATCAATATCTATAGAAATTGATGAGAACCTAGTAAATCTACAAGAAGATATTTCTAAAAAAACAGGGGTTGAATTTAATCCAAAATGTGCCGATGCGACAATTTTTAATTTTGAGGATATTCTGCCAAAAAAATCTATTTTTGTTATTGGAGGTGTTCCTGAAATTGGAGAAGTTTTAGCTGAATCAGTAATCAAAAATGTTCTTGAAGTTTTAGAAATGCCTGATGTCTCATTTGTATTGACTGGAAGTCATTCTCATAGAAAATTCTCTAGGGATAGAACAGATTCCGGATGGGGCACAACAATCAAAAAATTTGAATTGGAAGTTATGTCTACGATATCTTTACCTACATACTGGACTATGGATCAAAAATTCGAAACACCATATGTTTTCACGAAAAAAGGATAAAACACAGTAATTTTTCATTAATATGATCATGGAAAATAATCAAAATTCGGATTCACCTTCTAATAATTTAGAACAAGATTCTCAAAGTAATGTGGTGGATATGATGTTAGGTAAAAATGATGAAAAAGTTGTAGATTCTGAAAAAATGATACAAGAAACTCAAAAAAGAATTTGGAGTTCATTGAAAAAAGGAATAGAATATGATGCCACTGTAGATAGATCTGATGCATATCTTAGAAAACATGTACATGAAAAACAATCAATGGTAGTGATGTATGTGGATTTGGTAGGTTCTACAGATATTACATTAACATTACCTGAGGAAAAAGTTGCAATTATAATTAGTTCATTTGCCCAAGAAATGGCATATGCAGTAAAACACCATGGGGGATTTGTTTTGAAATTTGTGGGGGATGCAGTAATTGGTTATTTTGTACATCAAAGCTCATTGATAGCTGCAGATAATGCAATAGGTGCTGCAAAATCCATGATAAAAATCATTGAAGAAGGTATCAATCCAATTTTAAACCAATATGATTATCCTGATTTGTTTGTAAAAATTGGAATAGATTTTGGTACAAATATGATTGTAAGATATGGTTCCGATGCAGAAAAATCACACGTTGATTTATTGGGACCTGCAATGAACATTGCAGCAAAAATTCAAGGAAAAGCAAAACCTCAAGAGATTTTGATAGGTGAAGACGTGTATACAAGAATTCATCCATCATTACAAAAAGAATTTTCAAAAAAAGAATGGGCAGACGACGAATGGAAATATCATAGTCGAGAAGATGGAGAATTGTATCCTGTCTATCATCATTCAAATTAAATGGTAAACTTGTCTGGACATTCTACATGTTCATAATGGTGTTCAGTGAATTGTTCATCCACAACATACATCACAATTTTGTGTAATTCGGTATCACGAATTATTTTTTCACATTTCAAACAACGTTTCACTTTATTGTGCTGCATGAAACAATCCAAATTTATGATCGCTATAAGGATCTGCGATCAGAAGAATATGACTAAAAATCGACGTTTGTTAACTATTTGAGCACAACCCCACCATACGAATGCTAAAATATTGTTCAAAAACCAATGATAGTATGGATATGGGATTCTTTAATCATAGAAAAACACAGTTTAACTCAAACGATACCAATCAAGGACCTGAAGATACAATACGCTATCCTCCTACAAGTACCCCGCCTACAGGAATGACAGGAATTAAAGAAATTCGTGAAAAATTTAACAAAAGAAATGCATCCTTGATGCCAAATCTTGAAGATTTTAACCAAATGTTTCGTCAATATGCAGATGGCTTATTACATGCAAACGAATCCATATTTCCTCCAGGCCATCCGTTATACAACAGAGAAAAATCATTTTCACTTCTAAAAGAAGCAAATGATAAACTTCTCAAAGAGAACCTTGAACTAAAAAAGCAACTAGAGAAATCTGAGAAAAAATCATCAGGCTCTAGTTTTTGATGAATTTTTTGTATTTTTGAAAGATTTTATCTAAATTATCACTATCTAATTCTGAAATTGTATCTTTTTCTAATATGTTTTTGAGAGCAAGACGTTCTGATGTTTCAAGATAGTTTGACGCATCTGAATGAAGAATTTCATCAATTTTTTCTTTAGGATTAATTATCATTTTTAAAAATCAACATTAGACGTGCTTTATTAATTATAGATCATTCTAAACAGTATGAATAATCAAACATGGGTAAAAACAGTCACACAGAATAGAAAGAAATGTGAAAAAATTATGGCAATTTCTAAGGATATACGTTATGCCGGAGTTTTCAATGAATTTGGACGTACAATCGCGGGTAAAATAAGACCAGGAATAAAACCTATTTTTTCACCAGACACAGTACGACAAGAATTTTTTGCGATTGCATCTATGATGAGATTAAGAGAAAAATCAGCAAAGAGGTTAGGTTCTGTAGAATTTATTTCAATTTCCCATAAGAAAATCAATATTTTACTATTTTATAAAAATGGCATGACATACTATATCACATTCAATAAAAAACTCAAATTAAATTCTACATCGATAAATAAAGTAAAAAAAATAATTACTCAGGGGTAAATCCCACATATCCTGATGTTTGTTTATCTTTGTTATCTGAAAAATCAGGTTCAAATAATGAAATCAAGTATCCATCAGGATCTAAAATTATAGCATTTTTACCTGCT